>DATNBU010000027.1 GCA_035571835.1 Candidatus Limnocylindrales bacterium
GCCGCGCGTCCGGCGGGATCTGTGACCTTGCGGAAGTCTGCGACGGCGCAGCCGATGCTTGCCCGGCCGATGCGAAGAGCACGGCCGAGTGCCGCGCGTCCGCCGGCATCTGCGACCTGGCGGAAGTCTGCGACGGCGCGGCCGACGCTTGCCCGAGCGACTCCAAAAGCACCGCCGAGTGCCGCAGCGCTGGTGGGGTTTGCGACGTCGCGGAGGATTGTGACGGCATCGTGAATGGCTGTCCTGCGGACGAATTCGCGTCGTCGACACTGACCTGCCGCGAGTCGTCCACGGTCTGCGACCAGGCCGAAACCTGCACGGGTGCAGGTGCGGATTGTCCCGAGGATGGATTCGCATCGTCGGCGACGGTCTGTCGCGCCGCGATCTCGATCTGTGATGCTGAAGAAAACTGTACCGGTGCCAGTGTCGTATGCCCGGCCGACGCGGCGGCCTCGACCGCCACGGTCTGCCGCAATGCGACCGGCGCCTGCGACGCAACGGAGACCTGCGACGGCGCCGGCTCCTGCCCGGTCGACGGTTTTGCTTCGTCGAGCACGCCGTGTGGCAGCAATACCGAAACCGAGTGCAATCACGCCGACACGTGCGACGGCGCCGGCACCTGTCAACTCAATCTCGAGGCGCCGGCAACTCCATGCGGAAGCAGCATGGACGATTCCTGTACCAATCCGGATACGTGCGATGGTTCGGGAAGCTGCCAGGCGAACAACGAGATCAATGGAACCTCGTGTGATGACGGTGCGTCCTGCAATGGAAGCGATACCTGCGCATCCGGCGCATGCACCGTCCATGCGGGCGATCCATGCGCCGGACCGGACGGAGACAGCAATTGCAGCGAAAGCTGCGACGAGGCTACCGATACATGCACGGCGGCCGACCTGAACGGCAGCACCTGCAACAGCGGCGACGGATGCACGACCGGCGAGACCTGCACGGCCGGCGTCTGCGGTGGCGGCGACTCGAGCGGATGCACGGACCTCTGCGGCGACGCGCCCGCGAGCGGCTGCTTCGTCGCAGGCAAGTTCGGATTCAAAGTGAAGGATGCCGGCGACCCGGCCAAGAACCAGGTCAAATGGAAGTGGAAGAAGGGCGCACCGGTCGATCCCGCCAACCTCGGAACACCGGTATCGACGACGCGCTACGCACTGTGCATCTACGACAGGACGGGTAACATTCCGACGACGGTCGGCTCGTACGACCTGCCGGCCAACGCGATGTGGATCCCGAAAACCGGAGCGATCAGCTACAAGGACAAGAGTGGAACCCGGGACGGCTTCACCCAGGTCAAGGGCAAGGCGAGCCTCGAGGCGGGCAAGTCCTCGATGCAGGCGAAGCTGGCGACGTCGAATCTGACGCTGCCGCCGGCGCTCAACGGGACAAACTACTTCGACGTGGACCCGACGCTCACCGTGCAACTCGTCAACAGCCTGGGTGCGTGCTGGACCACGGACTTCACGGAGCCGGTCAAGAAGAACACCGCGGTGCAGTTCTCGGCAGTCGGCCCATAGCCTGAATCAAACGCCGAGCTGCGCTGCGGCATCGAGCGCTAAGACGAGGCCGGGTACGAACGCGGGTCCGTTCGTACCCGGCACTTCGGTGTGGACGGATCGGACGGCATCGATGCCAACTCCGGCCGGCATGACGAACACAGACCGGTTCTCGCTCAGCGTCTACGGCTAGTCGGCGTTCATGACGGTGGCGCCCGGCAAGATGCGCGGCGACAACGTTAGGGTGACCGGCGGCGTCGCGCCATAACTGGCGTCAGGGTTCTGTAGTCGTTGCCGCGAGCTCGCGGAATCGTGATACGGGAAGATGCAGCACGGCCGAACGCGCGAGCGCGCGTTCGGCCGTTGCTGTTTGCAGGTGATTGAAGGCTTGGCTCAGTGGAAGTAGGCCCGATACCTCTTCGACTGGTTCTTCTTCGGGATGCCGAACTCGGTTGTCCAGCACGCACCGTCGGTGCTGAGGAACTGCGCGATGACGCTCGGATCCGAGTCGAACATCGTGCTGCCCACCGGATCGGGCAGCGCCAGGTAGCTGCCCTGGGCTTTCAGCCGGATCTTCGATCGATTCGGCTTCGACGATGACTGCACGGTGACCCGGCGCATGCCGTCGAAATAGCCCTGGCGGTCCACGTAGCGAAGCTTTCCGGTGCCGCCGCCCGGCTTCCAGAACGTATTCATCGGCGGAATGTTCAGCGACGTCGCGAGCCGCGGATCACCGCCGAGCTGGTCGAAGATGCAGAGCGAGTATCCGGTCGTCGTGCCGGGATTTCCGAAATCCGCGAGCGTGAACGGATCGCCCATCCGCCAGGTCCAGCGGATCGCATCCTTGCGAGTGATGAACCAGTCGTTGACGACCAGAAGGCCGGCCCCGCTCTGATAGCACGTTCCGGGATCGCGAACGTCGGGCGCGTTGACGCAGCCGGTCTCGGTGTCGCAACTGTCGGCGGTGCAGAGGCTGTCGTCGTCGCAGTCGAGCGGTGAGCCCGCGATGCAGTTTCCGCCGAAGCAGTGATCGACGCTGGTGCACGCGTTGCCGTCGCTGCAGACGCTTCCGTTCGAAAGGCCGACGTTCGGCGGACAGGTGGGCGCCGACCCGGAGCACACCTCCGGCGCGTCGCACGCGGCCGCCACCGGGCGGCACACGGTGGCCGATCCTGCGAAACCGTTGACGGGGCAGGCTGCGCTCGCACCGGTACAGTGCTCCGCGACGTCACAGATCTGCGTCGCGTCCCTGCATTCGAGAGTCGACGGCTGGAACGAATCGGACGGGCACGCGGCGCTACTGCCGGTGCAGGTTTCTTCCGCGTCGCAGACGTCGGCCGATTCCCGGCACGCCACGTCCGATGCCTTGAAGTCGTCGTTCGGGCACGCCGGGCTGGTACCGTCGCATGCTTCCGGCGTGTCGCAGATGTCTGCGGACGGACGACACTCGGTCGCAATCGCGACGACATCGTCGGCCGGACAGTCGACCGACGCTCCGGTGCAGTTCTCGACGACGTCGCAGCTTCCGGCGGACGATCGGCAGACGGTCGTCGACGGCTGAAAGCCGATGGCCGGGCAGTCCGCGCTCGTGCCGGTGCACAGTCCGTCGGCTTCGCACACGCCCGACGAGCCGCGGCACAGGACCGTCGATGCCTGGTAGGAATCCTCGGGACACAGCGAAGAAGTCCCGGTGCAGGTCTCTTCGATATCGCAGTTGCCGGCCGACGGCCGGCACGTGGTGGCCGACGACTCGTAGTCGTCGCCCGGACAGTCGGCGGTCAGTCCGTCGCAGCTCTCTGCGATGTCGCAGTTGCTCACCGAGCCGCGGCACTCGGCCGTCGAGAACGAATTGGACGGGCACGTCGGACTGGTTCCGTCGCATTCTTCGGCGGTGTCACAGACGCCTGCCGACGGGCGACACTCGGTCGCGATCGCCAGTACATCGTCGGCCGGACAGTCGACCGATGCTCCGGTGCAGCTCTCGACCACATCGCAGCTTCCGGCCGAGGGTCGACAGACGGTCGTCGACGGCTGGAAGCCGGTGGCCGGACAATCCGCGCTCGTGCCGGTGCACTGCGCGTCGGCTTCGCAAACGCCCGCCGAACCGCGGCAAACGACCGTCGACGCCTGGTAGGAATCCTCGGGACACTCCGACGATGTTCCGGTGCAGACTTCGTCGATGTCGCAGTTGCCCGCCGACGTCCGGCACGTGGTCGCCGACGACGCGTAGTCGTCGCCCGGACAGTCGGCCGTCACTCCGTCGCAGCTCTCGGCAACGTCGCAGATGCTCACCGAGCTGCGGCACTCCGCCGTCGAGAACGAATCGGACGGGCAGCCGGCGGAGCTCCCCGTGCAGCTCTCGGCGAGATCGCAGTCGCCGGCCGCGGGCCGGCACGGCGTCGTCGAAGCTTCGAACGAATTCTCCGGACAGACTCCCGTCGCGCCGTCGCAGAATTCGGCCGTATCGCAGACGTCCGTCGAAGCGCGGCACGCGGTGCTGGAAGGCTCGACGGAATCGGCGGGGCAGCTCGCTGTCGAGCCGGTGCAGTTCTCGACCACGTCGCACGAGCCCGTCGATGCGCGGCATTCGGTCGACGACGGAACGAACGCGTTCTCCGGGCAGTCGGCCGTCGATCCGTCGCACGTCTCGGCTACGTCGCATTCGCCTTCGGAATCCCTGCACGTCGAAGTCAGGAACGAATCGGAAGGACATTCCGGCGTGGACCCGGTGCAGCTTTCTGCGGTGTCACAGACTCCGGCGACCGGCCGGCACACCGTCGTCGAAGGCTCGAGAACCTCCGCCGGGCAGGCCTCGCCCGGATTGCCGGAGCAGACTTCGACCGGATCGCAGGCGCCCGTGCTGGTGCGGCACGGCGTTTCAGCAGGCGAGAACACGTCGGATGGGCAGGTCGCGCTGGTGCCGCTGCAGGTTTCGTCGGGGTCACAAAGGTCGCCCGAGCCCTCGCGGCAGATGGTGCCGGTCTCGTCGAACAGGCAGGTCGACGGATTGCAGCAGTCGCCGAACGGCGTTTCACAGTCCTCGCCGGCGTCGAGGTTGCCGTCGCCGCATTCTCCCACGCCGGTTCCTTCGGCGGCACCGATGTCGCACGTCACGTCCACGGGGCGCGTCACGCCGCGCTGGTCGAGCAGCGTGCAGCGCCTGAGCGAACCGGTGATCCCGCCATCGAAAGGAAGCGCCGGGTTGCCGGCGTCGAGCACGGGGCTGCCGACCGCAGGCAGCATCGTCGTGGTGTTGCCGCCGTTGTTGGCCGGCGCCGTCAGCATCGGATCGAGCGGCGTGGCCGCCGTGCCGACCTGGTTGCCGTTGACGCCGTTGGCGAACGTCAGACAGTTGCCGGACGCCACCGTGCCGCCGACGCCGATGAAGTTGTAGCCGTTGCTGATCACGTCCGAGGTCTGGCCCGTCGAGCAATCCGGATGAATGTTGGATGTGGAGAGATCGAAATTGCCGGCGATGATGCTGTTGGAGACGATGATGTCGCCGTTCTGGCGGCGAATGCCGCCGCCGTCGCCGTTGTTGTTCGCGTCCGAGTCGGCGGTGTTGCCGGTGATCGTGACGTTGTTCATCGTGAGCGTGCCGCTGCCGTTCTTGTGGATCGCTCCTCCGCCGGCCGTCGCGGTGTTGCCATAGAATGTGGAGTTGGTGAGCAGGATATCGGAGGCGGATTCGCGAAGTGCGCCGCCCTCGGCGCCGGTCGCGGTGGCGGCGTTGTTCGAGAACGTGCAGCCGGAGATCGTGCTCGAAACCGTTCCTGCGCCGATGCGCAGCGCGCCGCCTTCGGTGTTGGCCCTGTTTCCGTCGAACGTACAGTCCGTGATCGTCAGGACGTCGGCCTGGATGCTCAGCGCACCGCCGTCCGAGCCGCTGCCGTTGGTGAGATTGTCGAGGAAGTCCACGCGCGTGAACGTGCCGGAATCGACGTTCTGGCCGAGTCGGAAGCCGCCGCCGGAGCCGCGCGCAAAGTTGTCCTCGACGGTGCAGTCCGTGATCGCGAACGAGTTGCTGCCGCTTGCGAGAATACTGCCGGCGCCACCCGACGAACCGCCGCCGAACGCCTGATTTCCGCGAAAGACCGAATTGGTGATGGTGACGGTGAACGCGCCGGCCGTCACGTGCAGGCCTCCGCCATCGCCGGTGGTGCGGTTGTCCTCGAACACGCAGTCGTGGATGCCGAGCGCTTCGCCGTTCGCCGGGTTGAATATCAGGCCGGCGCCGTTCGAGATTCCGCCGCCGTTGCGAATGGTCAGGTTTCCGAGCGTGAGGCTGCCGGCCGAGACGTTGAACAGACGGTACGTCGCCGTGCTGACCGCCGCGTTTGCGCGGATGGTCGTCGTCGCGGCACTTGCCCCGTTCAGCGTCAGATCGTTGTCCGGCAGCGTGATGTCCGCGACCGCGATCTCGGTGCCGACCGTGGAGAGGTCATAGGTTCCGGCGGGAATCACGATCGTGTCGTTGCCGAGCACGCCCGACGGCACGCACGCGTCGACCTGCACATCGCCGTTGGCCGTGGCGACGGCTTCGCGCAGTGAGCAATCGCCGTCGCTGTTGATCTCGTCGCCGGTGGTGTTGACGGTCAGCGTCGCTGCGCCGGAATCGCCGGCTGCCAGAGCAGCCGCCAGCAGCCAGGCGCACAGCGCCCGGTACGTCATCCCCTTGCCGTCGGACATTCGTCGAAATGCGGACATACCGGACTCCTTGCTCGGCGTTTCACTCACGGCGCGCTGGCCTTGAATTGCGTGGTCGTGTTCTTCTTGACGCCGTCGGGCGCGAATTCGCTGGTCCAGCAGGCACCGGCCGAGTTCACGAGCTCGACGACGAGAGAGTTGGCGTGGAGGAAATGTTCTGCGTCGACGGGCGCCGGAAGGTCGAGAGGGATGCCCGCGGCCTTGAGCTTTGCGGAAGACTTTCCGTCGGTATCGCCGGCCTTGACCTGCGCCTGCGACACCCCGTCCGACGCCGCCGACTTGTCGACGTATTTCACGGACGTGGGCTTCGTGGTCCACGGCGGCGTCCCCGGTGGGATCTGCATCGACGCGACGAGAGACGGCGCGCCGCCGTCGGCGTCGTACACGCACAGTGCGTACGTCGTCGTCGAGCCCGGCGTCCCGAGCTCGGTGGCGGGATACGACTGGCCCTTCTGCCAGCCCCACTTCAAGCCGTCCTTGGTATCGTCGGCGTTATCCTTCATCGAGAATTTCGCTTTCGCGGCAACGAAACAGCCGGTAACGATCGGCACCGCGTCGTTCACGCAGCCGTCGACGGCGTCGCAACTGTCGGTGGTGCACAGATTGTCGTCGTCGCAATCGTCCGCGGCGCCGCCGCCGCAGGTGCCCGCCGTACACGTCTCTCCGACCGTACAGATGTCGGCGTCGTTGCAGGCGCTGCCATTCGGATCGTTGCCGGTGCACGCGTCCGCGGTCTCGTCGCAGGTTTCGGAGCAGTCGGCATCGCCGTCGACGCCCGGACATGGATCGCCCGCATGGCTGGTGCAGGTACCGGAAGCGCACGTGTCCGAACCGTTGCAGAAGGCATCGTCGTCGCACGGCGTGCCGTTGTTCTCGTTGTGCGTCAGGCAGGTGCCCGAGCTGTTGCAGCTATCCGGATTGTCGCAGCTGGTGTCGGCCGGATCGCCGCACGGCGTGGCGTTCGGCTTGAAGCTGTTGGCCGGGCAGGATGCGGCGCTGCCGGTGCAGTTTTCGGTAACGTCGCAGTCTCCGGCCGACGGACGGCACACGGTCGAGCTCGAAGCGAGCACGTTCGCGGGGCAGCTCGCGTTCGAGCCGGTGCAGTGCTCCGGCGACGGATCGCAGATGCCCGCCGACGGGCGGCACACGGTAGTACTCGACGAGAGAACGTTGGCCGGACACGTCGCGGTCGTGCCCGTGCATCGTTCCGGCCCCGGATCGCAGACACCGGCGGTCGCGCGGCACACGGTCGCACTCGACGAGAGAACGTTCGCCGGGCACGTTGCAGTCGACCCGGTGCAGTTTTCCGGAGACGGATCGCAGATGCCGGCGGACGCGCGGCAGAGCGTCGCGCTCGACGACACTACGTCGCTCGGACAGTCGGCAGTCGAGCCGGTGCAGTTTTCCGGCGACGGGTCGCAGATACCGGCGGATGCGCGGCACAGGGTGGCACTGGAGGAAAGCACGTCGCTCGGGCAGTCGGCAGTCGAGCCGGTGCAGCTTTCCGGCGACGGGTCGCAGACGCCGGCCGACTCGCGACACAGCGTGGCGCTCGATGACATCACGTCAGCCGGGCAGTCGGCGGTCGAGCCCGTACAGCTCTCCGGCGACGGATCGCAGACGCCTGCCGACTCGCGGCACAACGTCTCGCTCGACGACAGCACATCGGCCGGACAGTCGGCGGTCGAGCCGGTGCAGCTCTCCGGTGACGGATCGCAGACGCCGGCCGATGCGCGGCACAGCGTATCGCTCGGCGACAGCACGTCGGCCGGGCAGGCGGCGTCCGAGCCGGTGCAGCTCTCGGGTGATGGATCGCAGACGCCCGCCGAGGCGCGGCACAACGTATCGCTCGGCGACAGCACGTCGGCCGGGCATTCGGCGTCCGCGCCGGTGCAGTTCTCGGGTGACGGATCGCAGATGCCAGCGGACGCGCGACACACCGTTGCGCTCGATGCCAGCACGTCGCTCGGGCAGTCGGCGTCTGCACCGGTGCAGTTCTCCGGCGACGGATCGCAGACGCCGGCAGACTCGCGGCAGAGCGTTGTGCTCGACGACAGCACGTCGGCCGGACAGTCGGCGTCTGATCCCGTGCAGCTCTCCGGCGACGGATCGCAGACGCCGGCAGAGGCGCGGCACAACGTATCGCTCGGCGAGAGCACGTCGGCGGGACAGTCGGCGTCCGAGCCTGTGCAGCTCTCCGGCGACGGATCGCAGATGCCGGCGGACGCGCGGCACAACGTGTTGCTCGACGACAGCACGTCGGCCGGACAGTCGGCGTCCGAGCCCGTGCAGTTCTCCGGCGACGGGTCGCAGACGCCGGCGGACGCGCGGCACAACGTGTTGCTCGATGACAGGACGTCAGCCGGACAGTCGGCGTCCGATCCCGTGCAGCTCTCCGGCGACGGATCGCAGACGCCGGCGGACGCGCGGCACAACGTGTTGCTCGATGACAGCACGTCGGCGGGACAGTCGGCGTCCGAGCCGGTGCAGCTCTCCGGCGACGGATCGCAGACGCCGGCGGATGCGCGGCAGAGCGTTGCGCTCGATGCGAGCACGTCGGCCGGGCATTCGGCGTCAGCGCCGGTGCAGTTCTCCGGGGACGGATCGCAGACGCCGGCGGACGCGCGGCACAACGTGTTGCTCGATGACAGCACGTCGGCGGGGCAGTCGGCGTCCGAGCCCGTGCAGTTCTCCGGCGACGGGTCGCAGACGCCGGCGGACGCGCGGCACAACGTGTTGCTCGATGACAGGACGTCAGCCGGACAGTCGGCGTCTGATCCCGTGCAGCTCTCCGGCGACGGATCGCAGACGCCGGCGGACGCGCGGCACGGCGTTGCGCTCGAGGACAGCACGTCGGCCGGACAGTCGGCTTCCGAACCAGTGCAGTTCTCCGGGGACGGATCGCAGATCCCGGCGGACGCGCGGCACAGCGTGTTGCTCGATGACAGGACGTCGGCCGGACAGTCGGCGTCCGAGCCCGTGCAGTTCTCCGGCGACGGGTCGCAGACGCCCGCCGACGCGCGGCACAACGTTGCACTCGACGATAGCGTGTCGGCCGGACACGTCGCGGTCGAACCGGTGCAGTTCTCCGGCGACGGATCGCAGACACCGGCAGAGGCGCGGCAAAGTGTTGCACTCGACGACAGCACATCGGTCGGGCAAGTCGCGGTCGATCCCGTGCAGCTCTCCGGTGACGGATCGCAGACGCCTGCAGACGCGCGGCACAGCGTTGCGGAGGGCGACAGCACGTCGGCCGGGCACGTCGCGGTCGACCCCGTGCAGTTCTCGGGCGACGGGTCGCAGACGCCTGCAGACGCGCGGCACAACGTTGCGCTCGAGGAGACGACGTCGGCCGGGCACGTCGCGGTCGATCCCGTGCAGTTTTCCGGTGACGGATCGCAGACGCCGGCGGACGCGCGGCACAGCGTTGCGCTCGATGCCAGCACGTCGGCCGGGCATGTCGCGGTCGATCCGGTGCAGTTTTCGGCTGACGGGTCGCAGACGCCGGCGGACGCGCGGCACACGGTTGCGGAGGACGACAGTGTGTCGGCAGGGCACGTCGCGGTCGACCCGGTGCAGTTTTCCGGCGACGGGTCGCAGACGCCCGCCGATGCGCGGCACACGGTCGCGCTGGACGACAGCACGTCGGCCGGACACGTTGCCGACGATCCCGTGCACGTCTCCGGCGACGGGTCGCAGACACCGGCAGAAGTGCGGCACGTCGTCGCGGCCGTCTTGAACTTGCACGTCGTCTCGTCGCAGCACCCGCCGAACGGCGTCTCGCACTGCTCGCTGCCGCTGAGCACGCCGTCGCCGCACACGCCTTCGACCGCACCGATGTCACAAACCGTCGTAACCGGGCGCGTCACGCCGCGCTGGTCGGTCGACTCGCAGTGCCTGAGCGAGCCCGAGAGCGCACCGTCGGCCGTTCCCGGGTTGCCGTTGTTCAGCACGGGGCTGCCCGCGAGCGGCAGGATCGTCTGGGTCGCGCCGCCGTTGTCGGCGAGGCCGGCTGCGAGCTGAGGCGAAAGCGGACTTGCGGCCGAGCCGATGCGGTCGCCGTCCTCGCCCCCGGCATCGTTCGCGAAGTTCGTGCAGGCGCCGGCATCCTCGACGCCGACCAGGTTGTAACCCTGCGTGACGACCTTGGTGGTGTCGTCGGTCGAGCAGTCCGGGTGTTTGGTCGACGCCGATGCGTCGGTATTGCCGGCGATGATCGAGTTGGCGACGTTGAGCACGGCGCCTTCACGGCGGATTCCGCCACCGTCGCCGGCCGTGCCGCCGTCGACGTCCGCCGTATTGCCCGTCATCGTGACGTTGTTCAGGTTGACGGTGCCGCCGAGCGCGCCGTTCACCATCAGACCGCCGGCGTCCTCGTCGGCCGTGTTGCTGCTCAGCGTGGCATTCTTCAGGCTGACGCTGCCGCCGGAGGCCACGCTGACCCATGCGCCGCCGCCGTTGCGGTTGGCTGCGTTGCCGGTGATCGTGCTGCTCGTGATGGTTACGGCAGCGGTTCCCGAGATCGAGTTGTAAATGCCGCCGCCATCGACACTCGCGGTGTTTCCACTGATCGTCGTATTGCTGATCGTGAAGGATGCGCCGGTACCTTCGTTGTCGATGCCGCCGCCGTTGCCGCCGCCGGCAGCGTTGCCGGAGATCGTGGTATCGCTGAGGCTGAACGTGTACCCGCCTCCGGCAACGTTGTAGATACCGCCACCGTTCGCAGCGGTCGCCGAGTTGCCGGTGAACGTCGAACCGCTGATCGTGATCGACCCGGTGGTTCCGGTGATGTGGAGTCCGCCGCCTCCGCCGCTGCTGCCGGTGTCGACGTTGTTCAGGAACTTGCAGTTGGTGATCGTCAGCGAATGACCGCCTGCGCTCGCAAAACGCATTCCGCCGCCGCTCTGGCTCGACTTGCCGTTCTCGATCGTCACGCCCGAGATCGAGAAGTCTCCATTCGAAACGAGAAGCACGCGGGTGTTGGTACCGGCGACCGCCGCGTGTCCTTGGATGATCGTCGTCGCTGCGCCCGCGCCGGTGATGGTCAGGTCGCGCAGCGTTCCCGTTCCGGTGGTGTCGTTGGCGTCGAGCTGGGTGTCGAGACTCAGCGTGTAAGTCCCGGCCGGCAGCGAGATCGTGTCCGCGCCGGTGCCCGCCGTGCAGCTGTCGGCGTTGGTGGTGGAGTCGTTGTTGGCTGCGTTGAACGCTTCGCGCAGCGAGCAGTCGCCGTCGGTGTTCACCTCGTCGGCCGTCGTGTTGACAGTGATCGTCGCGGCCTCGGTCGCGCGCGGCGCAAGCGCGGCGGAAACGCACATCAGCGCGGAGAGGAACCAAACGGCGGTCGCGCGTCGGAACGCGGTACCATGATCGATCATGCGAACCCCCTCGATCGGGCCGTCACGCTTTCCCCTGTGTGCGTGTGGCCGGTGGGGACTTATAGGCCCCTGAGGGGTGGGTGTCCAACCTGTGGAAAACCAAGTGATGGAAGCGAAAGCCGCCGACCCCGCACTCGGTTCGAAGACCGCGATGGTTCGTTTTCTTCAGCCTGACGGAATCTTCAGCCGTCGCGCCCCGCACGTGCTCCTCAAAGACGGAAAAGTCGTTCGGCATTTCTCCCGAGGAACGCCTCGCGGGTGTCGGCGTCGAGGCCGAGGCCGTCGATCTCGGCGAGGCACGCCGCGGGAGTGATCATCGGATAGTTGGTCCCGAACATCACTTTGCTGCGGCCGTGCGCCTTCATGTACGCGACGAGCTCGGACGGATACCGCTTCGGCTTGTACGCCGACGTGTCGATGTAGACGTTCGGAAATTTGGTCGCGATCGCGATCATCTCGATGTGCCACGGATATCCGATGTGGCCGCAGACGATCTTGAGCTCCGGAAAGTCGAGCGCAATCCGTTCGATCGTAAGCGGACGTCCGGTCTCCGAGCTTCGAAGCGGACCGGTGAGACCCACCTGCAGGCACACCGGAACGTCGAGCTCGACGCACGCCGCAAGAAGCGGGTAGTAGAGCGCCTGCGTGCACGGCAGCTCCCACAGCCACTGCACGATGCGGAGCGCCTTGAAGCCATGGCGCGTGACGTACTCGCGCAGCACTCTGGTGCTTTCGACCGGAGTGCGAAGATCGACCGACGCGATGCCGGCGAACAGATCGGGATGCCTGGTGACCGCATCGAGCACGTCTTCGTTGCGGATGAGCGCGCCGCCGGGTCCGTGCCATGCCGACAGCAGCGCCTTGTCGATGCCTGCCGACCGCATGAGCTCGACGGTCATCTCGAGCGGAATGTCTTCGTGGAGCGTCTGGCCTGTCCAGCGGCGAAGCGAATCCAGGAACGGCTGCGCGAGGAAAAGCGAAGTCGGATGCTGCGCCCATGCGTCGACGATTCTCATTGCAGGCAGCGCTCAGCGTCCTTTGGCGATCATGCCGGAAACCTCGAACTCGGCTTCCGTCGTCCCGCCCTCGTCGCCCTCGTTGAAATACCATCCGCGCTCGCCGGTGGCGGCGGCGGCCGGAAGCTCGCAACGTGTGACGTGGTCGAGCTGCATGTCGAAGAGCGAAATGCTTGCCATGCGCGGCGGATCGTCGGTCACCGGCGCGGCGGCCCTGACGACACCGTCGCCGACCGTCCAGGTCTGAAGCATTCCCTTCCATAGTCCGCCGTTCATGTCGTAGAGCTCGACGAGCGGGATCAGCAGCGATTCGCGATCGACGTACAGCACGCGCCGGCTGAACGAATTGCCGACGAGCAGCGAAGTACCGACGATCACGTGCACCTCGCGCGGCTCCCAGTCTTCGTCCGGGAAGTAGTCTACGGGAGAGGCCTGGAATTTGACCGGAACGTTGCGGGCGTGCATCGGGGCGAGGATCGTCTTCTCGCCGAGATACTTCCATTCGGTCCACGCCGGGTTCCCCGCGAAGCCCGCGAAGCTGTCGAGGTCGATATCCTGCCCGAAGACTCCCTCGGATCGTTGCGCCGTGCTGAGGCGCCTTACGCGGCGGCTCGACGGGTAGTACACCCACGAATCATCCTGGCGCGCGGGATCGAGGTAGCGTGCGTACGTATAGCCTGCGCCTTTCAGGTCGAACGGTTCCGAGAGCGGCCCGGCGACTTCGCGGTAGCGGACGCCATCGACTGTTTTCCACGTCGGCATCGGCTCGTGAAAGAGCCGGCTCACGTAGAAGAGCCTGCGGAAGTGCTCCGGCTCGTAATGCTTCTCGATGTGGAAGCCTTGTTCGGCGCTCAGACCTCCGGTGTCGCAAACCGACCGGCGCAGGTCGACGTCGTCGGCAACCAGTCGCGACTCGTAGTTGAACATCAGCTTGATGACGAGGTCGGGGTCATCCTTTGTCACCAGCGGGAACGGAATCCCCGCGACATAGTTGGTCATCGACAGCTTGTTCGCGGCGAGCCGGACCTGCGCATGGTAGCGCTGCGTCGCCTGCTCGCGACGCGGCTCGATCGGCATCGGTTTTCGTGCGGCCACGTCGAGAGTCGCACCGCGTTCGACGCTCCACTGGATGGAAGGACCGAGAAGATGTTTCCATTGCTCCAGGTTGCTTCGGGAAATCACCGTGCCGACGGGCGGCACCGCGACCTGCGGCGCCGCTGCTGCCGAAGTTGCGCTGCCCTTTTCAGCAGGCATTCGCATCGGGGCCGGCGCGCTGTCGACCGGCGCCGGCGCCGCTTCGATTGCGGGAGCCGATAGCGCCTTGGCCGCCGATGGCGGCCTGGTCAAGCTGCGCGGCGCTCGGCGTGGTGCGGCAGGTCTTGCGGCGGGCACGGGTTTTTCCGCGCGCGGCGCGGAAGTCGGAACTGCGACCGGTTCTGCTTCAGGAATCGCAGGCGGCGTCTGCACTGCGGCTGGCGCAGCAGAGGAGTCATGCGTGTCGCCTCTGGCTGCGGGCGACGGAAGACCGAGAAGCCGGCGAAGCGTTTCGTAGTCCTGTTCGGTCGAACCCGCCCTGGAAACCGGGATCGCATCGCCGTCGGCGGCATCGTTCTGCGCGAACAGCGCAGAGGCTGTCAGCAGCGACGCCGAAATCGATGCGGCAACGAGCGAGCGGCTGGTGGCTGACCTCACGCCGGGTGGCCTCCTGCGGGATGGACGGATTCGCGATTACCGTCCGGCCCGCACTGTGTCCACCACCACACCTCCGCCGGTTTTCGTGGAGCACGACGATGCGAGCGCGTCAGGTCGTACTGCGCAGCGCGTCACCTTCGCGTGCGGCGGGAAGCCAGGCTGCAAAAGCGCGGCGGAAGACGGCGCGTGCATCGACGTCGACCGGGTCGCCGTGTGCCACGAGAATTCTTTGGAACGGCCATTCGGCGATCCGGCGCAGGAACGGTTCCGACAATCGGCGGTCGCGAAGCAGCAGCATTCGCGCGGTGCGGCTCGGGCCGAATGCCGGTGGAACGCCCGAGAGCAGCCACAGCAGCTTCTCGCCGACTCCGGAAAACCGCACCATGTGAAACGCAAGATCGGTAAGCACCAGCGTCGCGCTTTTGCGATGGAACAGCGCGACTTCCGAAACCTCGCTGGTCGGTTGCAGGATCGCGAGCTCGACGGCGCCCGACCATTCGCGCGGTGCGGATTCGGTAATCTCGCTGCCGGCCGGAAGGCCGGGCACGCGCGAAAAGAGTCCCGGTGCAGCCCAGAACGATGCGTCCGGATAGTGGCTCATGAAGCGGCCGGCATTCAGGTGATGGAAACTGTTCGGAACCAGCACGTGCCGAACCGGACCGATTGCATCGAGTGCTTCGAGTCCTCCGGCCTCTACCGGCGGCGGTGAAATGACGAGAAGCCCTCCATCATCGAGAACGACGATCGTCGTCCTGGTCGGAAGGATCGGACCGCCCGGCATGCGAAGACGGCGATCGATCGTCCACAGATTCGTCGCGAGCTGCGTGGGAGGCGGTGCGAAGCCGGCGAGCAGCGCCGGCCGCACCAGCCGGATCATACGATCGAAGATGGAGCGCCTGGTCTTCACGGATCTGCGGTTGTTCTTGCCACGTCGCGCGCGCCGACCATAGCGGCGCGCGAGAGCCTACGGCGCGGCCGTCCCGTCGTAGTACGTACGCGCCTTGTCGTACGCGTCGTTGCCGATCGTGGACCCGAGGATGCGGCCCTGGAAATCGTCGGCGGTGATGTGGATGCCGCCCCAGATCCGCGACTGTCCGGCCTGATCGGCGGCGTCGTAGTAGCTGGCCCACTCGAGCGTAACGGAAGTCGACGGGCCGATCTCGAACGCGAGGAAATCGTCCTGCGGCGCGGTGAATTCGCCGAGGCCGCCCGGGAAGTACGGCGAACCGGTCAGTCGTGTCAGCACTTCGGCCGCCGAGCGGCTGAACGTGCTGTGGCCGGAGATGTAGCCGGCGAACGGCGGCGTAACGAACGTCTTCCTCTGGTACGGCACCCACGTCTTTGCGCGGACCCAGCGTACGCCGCTGTATTCGGTAGCCGGATCAGCGGGATCGCCCGGCCACGCGAGGATCGCGATCTCTCCGACGAATGCGCTCAGCGCTTCGTGACGCTCGCCGGCCATGCTCGACGCGCTCGTGATCACCTCGACCAGCCCAGGCTCGAGCGGCAGACCGTCGGCGTTGAACGACGCACCGAGCGAATCGGACGACTGGCCGAGTCCGCCCATGTAGCGGATCATCGAGACCGGACGCACCGAATCGTACACACGCTTGGTGCCCCATGCGCCGATGGCTGCATCGTGAACCGCACCGTTGAGCGCCAGGTACATCTTGACGTCCCACTCGAGCGCATCGACGACCGGGCCTGTTCCTTCGAATCGCCGTTCGAACAGCGGATGGTCGACGACGTAGTTGGCGATCGTGTTCCAGTGTCCCGGCGGCGTCTCGGATGTCGGACCGTCGGCCCAGAACTCGGCGAGCACGCGACCGAAGTCGCCGCGTTTGACCATCTGCGGAGCGTAAGGATTTCCGGTAACCGGATTGACCGCGTAGCCGCTTCCGCTGTTGCTGCCGAGCGGGTTGTTGCCGAGCGACGCGGGCGAGATGTCGATCGTGGTCGGATCGTCGGGCGTAAGCTCGCTCGACAGCCGGATGACGTCGAGCGCCTGCGCCTTGAAGTCGTCGTCGGTGTCCGGATCGTGAAGCCGCGGCGGCGGGCCCGGCAGCACCGACGGCAGATCGACCGCGAACGGGGAAACGTCGCCCCAGTGTGGCCCGACGAAGACCTGGATTTTGCCGGGAATCGGGATGCCGTTCTGGCCGACGATCGAGTCGAGCGCGAGCGGCTGCCAGCGGTTCGGGTCCGCCATCGTCGTGCCGGCCAGCTTTACGATCATCGGCTCGTTGACCGGCGAATAGGTCGGGTCGGCGTAGTTGATGCTCTCATTGGAGCCGTCGGCGAGGCCGTAGGCGAGAACGGCGGCGGCGATGCGGTTACCGAACGCTGCCGGAGCATTTCCGGTTGCGAGCACGTAGCCGGGATCGTATCCGAGCTCGTTCATGCGAAACCGGACCGCCGTCGAAGTGGCGGCCGCGCTCGGCGAGATCGCGTAGCGGCTCGCGATCACGCGATACGCGGCAAAGCTGATGGCCGCGTCGCGCGCTGCCGAGATGTCGGGTGCGGTTTGTTTTTCGGTGACGAGGTAGCCGTCGGATACCGGATCGTACGCCGCCCACGCATCCCACATCGCGACCGACAGATGGAACAGGTTGCGTGCGTGGATCGGCGGGCGAGGGAAGTCGATGCGGATCGCGCCGAGGATCTCTTCGTCCCACTGGCGTGCGACCGAATGCGTGCCCGCCGGCGGAGCGCCGCAGTAGCGCGTCGCCACGCCGTCGGCGTAGCGATGCGGCCGCAGCGTGCGCAGGCCGCCTGCCGCTTCGGTGGCGAGCGCGGCATCGCACTCGACGAGCTCGTCGATGCATTCCGCGAGGGTGGCGACCGGTTCGGACGCGCACTCGCCGGGAAAAACGCTCGCTATATTGGTCGTCGCGCACTGCTCGGCGAGCGTATCTGCTCCGCCGAGAGTCGGCTCGCCGCGATCGCCTTTGGTTGCGGCGAAACATGCGCCGAGCTGCGCTGCGCTCGTGATCGTTCCTTTGGAGAGCCCGCGCTTCGCGCAAGCGTTCAGCAGCTTGAGCCGCGCCACCAGCACCTTGGAGATGCGTTTGGCGACGACCGCCTGGCATCTGCTCGCGTCGGTGCCGGCGCCTGCTGCGGCGATGGCCGCATCGAGGTCCGCGCCGAACACCAACCCGGCGTGCGCGAGCGCCGTGAACGCCGCATTGACCGCCGTCGAATCGGATGCGCCGAAATCGGGCAGGACCGTACACGATTCAATTTCGGCTTCGAGCGTGCGCGCAGTCGCGTCGGCGATGCGTCCGTCGTTGTCGGCGTCGAGGCACTGCTCGGCTGTCTGCCCGGGAGGCAGCGTGCCGGCCTGCGCGGCGTGCATGCAGTCGAACAGGTTGCGGGCAACCGCCCTGGCAACGCCCGCTCCGCTCTTTGCGAGAGCATTGATGCACGAGCGCTGCTCGGCAGTTTGTGCAGCGGCGTTCGCGGGTGCCGGGAGCGCGAGAAGGATCGCGAGCGCAGCGGCGCGTACCGGTGCACCTGTCATCACCCCGTACGCCACGCTGCTGCTAGTTTCCGAAATCCCACCCATCCCCGTCACGATACTTCTTCAGGATGTTCTTCGCGATGAGGATTTTGTGGACCTCGTCTGGCCCGTCGGCGATGCGCAGCGTCCTTGCGGCCTGGTACATCTCCGACAGCGGAAGGTCGCCCGACACGCCGGCGCCGCCCCAGACCTGGATCGCGCGGTCGACGACGCGATGGTACGCAGCCGGCACGAAGATCTTGATCGCCGAGATGTCGGTGCGCGGGTCGCCGCCGTTTTCCATCTTCTCGGCGCAATGCAGCGTCATCAGGCGCGCGGCCTGGATGTCGATGTAGCTGTCGGCGATGAAGCCCTGCACGAACTGCTTCGATTCGAGCTTGCCGCCGTGGACCTCGCGCATCATCGCGCGCTCGACCATGAGGTCGAATGCGCGCCACATCTGGCCGATCGAATTCATGCAGTGGTAGATGCGCCCGGCGCCGAGGCGATCCTGCGCGGCCTGGTGGCCGGAGCCGGCGCGGCCGAGCGCGTTGCCGAGCGGCACGCGGACGTCGTCGTAATAGATCTCGCAGTGATCGCTGTCGCGGCCCCAGACCGTGATGCCGCGCGCGATGCGGACGCCCGGCGTATCCGACGGCACGATGATCTGCGTCATCTTGCCGTTGCGGTCGGCCGGTCCGTTCGGATCTTCGGTGCGGCACATCACGATGAAGAAGTCGGCGCGCTTGCCGTTGCTCGTGAACCACTTGTGGCCGTTGATTACCCAGTCGTCGCCGTCGCGCTTCGCGGTCGTGCGGATCGAGCGCGGATCGGATCCGGGATTTTCCGGCTCGGTCATCGAGAAGCCCGACTCCATGCCGTTTTCGATCATCGGCACGAGCCATTTCTTCTTCTGCTCTTCGGTGCCGTACTTGACGAGGATCGACTGGTTGCCGGAATTCGGCGCGACGACGCCGAACAGCGCCGCTGCGCCGGTCGCGTACGCCAGCACCTCGTTCATGTACGCATGCTCGAGGAAGCCGAGACCGGCGCCGCCGTATTCCTTCGGAAGATGAGGCGCCCACAGGCCGGCCTGTTTCACCTTGTCGCGGACATGGGCGCGCAGGTCGTGCGCTCTGGCGCGCGCGGCGTCATTGGTGTCGCCGCCGCGGCGGCCGACCCAGAGGTCGTTCTCGTGCGGCAGGATCTCGTGGTTGACGATGGTGGCGGTCAGGTCGCGAATCTTGTTGATGCGTTCCGACGCGGTCGGAATCGGGCGAACGTTCATGCGCATGTCGTAGTCTCCTTGCCACTGCCCGACCTTTTCCGTGGAGGAACGGGGTGGCGGGGGAAGCCTTATCAAAACCCGGGACGGGTCCAAGAAAATCGGGGACAGACACTGATTTCCCGAAATCAGTGTCTGTCCCCGATTTCCGCCACCGCTTTTGCGCACCCGTGCAGCGTGGTAGCCGTGCAGGATGCTGTTCCGCCAACTTTTCGATCCGGCATCGTCCACCTACACCTATCTTCTGGCCGATGAGGCGACCCGCGGCGCGATCCTCATCGACACCGTCTTCGAACAGTTCGAGCGCGACCGCGCGCTTCTGAACGAGCTCGGGCTCCGGCTCACGCACACGCTCGAAACCCATGTTCACGCCGATCATGTCACGGCCGCGTGGCGCTTCCGCACGGCGCTGGGATCGAAGATCGTGCTGTCGAAAACGAGCGAGGCGGTCGGCGCGGACATCTATGTGAGCGACGGCGACCTGATCGAAGCCGGCGCCGCTACGCTCATCGTGCGCACCACGCCCGGCCACACCGCCGGCTGCGTCACGTACGTGACCAAGGACTATCGCATGGCGTTCACCGGCGACGCGCTGCTGATCCGCAGCGCCGGGCGCACCGACTTCCAGCACGGCGACGCCGGCCTGCTGTTCCGCTCGATCAAGGAGCGCATCTTCTCTCTGCCGGAAAACTGTCTTCTCTATCCGGCGCACGACTACGCCGGCCGCACCGTGACGACGGTCGGAGAGGAGAAGCGCTGGAATCCGCGCATCGGCGGCGAAGCGAGCGAGAGCGACTTCGTCGGGTACATGTCGAACCTCGGCCTGCCGCATCCGAAACAGATCGACGTTGCGCTTCCGGCCAATCTCAAATGCGGAAAGCCAGCGACCGACGCTACGTCAGGACATCCGGCGTGGGGCCCGGTGGTCCGAACGTTTGCCGGCGTGCACGAAATCGATCCGGTCTGGGTCGCCGAGCGCCGCTCGATGCTGACCATCGTCGACGTGCGTGAGCCGGCCGAGCTCACCGGCGATCTCGGCCGCATCGAGACGAGCATTCACATTCCGCTTGGTGCGCTGCGCGAGCGCGCGGGCGAAGTGCCGCGCGACAAGCCGGTGGTCTGCGTGTGCCGCTCGGGCCGCCGCTCGGCGCAGGCGTGCGCGATTCTGGAGAGCGCGGGCATCAAGGATGTGGCTAATTCGGCGGGCGGAATGATTCGCTGGCGTGCGCTCGGGCTCTAGCACGAAGCTGCCGCCTGGTTGCCGCGGCGCGATCGATGAGGTTCCCCGCTTGTCACGGAAATGCGGGCAGACACGAGCGTCGGAGTTTACTGTGCGACGATCGTCCGGCCCGGGGTGATGTCGAAGTCATTCCGGACGCGACCCGCAGTGATTCGCGTCACGGCGGTATCGATCACGTGTTGCCGGAGGGAGTCAGGAAGATTCGCGCCGTTTGTGACGACCACGTTGCACGCCGCGCGGAAACAGCAGCGCAGCAGATTCGCCTCGCGCCTTGCCTCAATGCCGGGAAGGCGCGTACAGTCGCCGCGTGCGAACCTGCCCATGTCTTCTCGTGCTGGCAATCCTGACCGTTGCGATACCGGCGCGAGCGCTGCTCATCGAAAAGCCAGATGACCTGTGCAGCCCCGGCGCAGATCCGTGCGTCGTCCGGCAGCCCGTCGACGTGAGCTCGTTGCATCCACTCGATTTCGGGCTGCGGGTGGTGCGGATCGAAGGCGAAGGTCGCTTCAACGGCACCGTCGATCTCCGCTGTGGCCGCTTCGAGACCGATGTCGACGGCTACTGGATGGATGTTGCGGCGCCTGTCCTGCCGTACGACGAAGATTCGACCCGGGTCGTCCGGATCGAGGCGCGCCGCGGCTGCTCCGGAAACGCCGGCTGGCCGTGTCTGACCGACTTCGACTGCGAAGAGGTGGAGCTCGGCTCATGCGCGGGAGGCGACGGAGAGATCCGGCTCGCCGGCGACCTCTATGCCATTGCGCCGCTCATCGATCTTCGAGCCCGAGGCAACGTGACTCTTGGCGGCAGGATTCGCGCATCGGGAGCGTATCCGGCCGGCGACGGCGGAGTGGTGCTCGTGGAATCGACGGCCGGCTCGATCGACGTGAACGGCGTCGCCAGCGCGAACGCGGGTCTCCGGGCCGAATCGTTCATTCCTGGTCGCGCGGGAACGATCGCGTTCGTTGCGCACGATGACATCCGCGTTGCCGAGCGCGTGCGCGGAATTGGCGGAGGCGGCGAGATTTCGTTTCATGCCGGCGGCGACATCGACATCAACGCGTCCATCGTCGGGCGTGGCAATCGCCGGCGTAACTATGATGGAGATTCCGTCGAGATGAGCGCTGGCGGTGACATCCGCATTGCGACCGCTCCCGGCCGGAGCTCGCCTCTACTGAACGTGCGAGGGGGAGAGGCGTATATCGACGACTGCCTTTTCACAGGGTCGGGTGGCGACGCCGATCTCGAAGCCGGCGGCGACCTCGTCATCGCAGACGGTGTCCGCATCGTTGCCGACAGTGGCCGCAGCCCGGGTGACGTGATGGACCACCCGACGGGAGGCGACTGGTCGCTGCGCGCCGGACGCGGTCTCCTGTTCGGCGCGACGATGACGGCAAGCGGCCGGGGACCGGACGGCTATGGGCCGCACATCAAGATCGCCGCATCCCATGCCGTGTCGCTCAGCGCAGCATCGTCGCTGATCCTGAGCTCGCGCTATGGCCCTGAGCTCACGATCGAAAGTGAGAGCCTCGGGCCCGTCTCGCTCGACGGCCTGATCGATGTCGGTGGCGGGACCCACGAAGACGGCGAGCTCATCGGGTCCGGAGGCGATCTGGACGTTCGAGGCGGCAACGTCACGGTCGGCGGCACGATCGAAAACGGCGGCGGCTACAGCGGTGGGTCGATCTTCTTTGATGCCTGCCGACTGCACCTGATGTCCGGTGCGCGTATCGACGGAAGTCTCGATGCCCAGACCGATTCCACCGGTGAGAACGAATTCCGGATCCGCGAGACCATGGTGGCCGACGCCGGAAGCGTGATTGCGGGAAAGCCCGACTCGCAGAACACGATTCGATATCGCGACGCAGCCAAACCTCCGGTGCTCAGCGGCAGCATCGATCCGGCGGCGACCCTGGTCGAAGACGTCACGCTCGAAGGCTGCCCGGTCTGCGGCAATGACGAGATCGACGAAGGAGAAACCTGCGACGACGGCAACCTCGCCGCCGGTGACGGCTGCGACGCGGCCTGCCAGAACGAACAGTAGTTGATCGCAATCACTCTTGCGGAGCGGGGTGCGTTCTAGTAGCGGGGACGTGTCGGTTTCCTGGGGGGCAGGAGGCCATTGCCGGAATACGGGGGGATACCATGAAAGCGATCCGGATTGCCGCGATTGCACTGACGATCGCGCTCACGGCGCTGCACGCGTCGGCACAGACCTGCGGGGATGGACTGGTGACGGGCGGCGAAGCCTGCGACGTCGCGGCCACGACGTCCGGGGCCGACGAGTGCGACGGCTGCGGCAAGGACTGCACGCTCAGCGAAGAGTGCGGAGTGGCGAGCTGCGAGGACGGACTCGACAACGACTCCGACGGCCTGACCGACTCCGAAGACCCCGAGTGCACGACGCTCGTGGAGCTTCAGCCGCTGGCAGTAGTCGGCACGAACGCAACGGCAAGAAGCGCATTCATGGGACTGATGTCGCAGGTCGAGTCCTGTGACGCCCTCGGAAACTGCGGCGTCCTCACCGGCCGGACACTCGACACCACCGACCCGTATCCGTTCGGCGATTCCAAGGCGGATGTCTGCGTGACGCAGGTCAAGATGCAGCACGCGGTGGTCGAAGGCGCGCTGACCGTGGTCGGAAGCGCGTTGTTCCTCGGCCCGCAGGGATATTCGGGATTCGGTTCCACCTACGTTGCCGACGACGGAATGCTGCCGCAGATGCGCGACGGCTTTCCTCCCAGGGTCGGACTGCCTCCCGGGCTCTGCCTCGACGGCGTGACGCCGTGCCTGGTGGACGATCATTGTCCTCCACCAGTCGGCTGCGAAAACAGGCTGACGCTCGACGATCCGATGAATACCGCCGTGGATCTTACTGGTACCGGTGTCGGCGCCCCGTACCTCGCCGAGTGCAACACCGCTCTGGCGGTCCTCAACGATCTGGCGGCTGAAGTCGGTTCCATCGTAAGCGGCTCCGGCACGAACATCCGGGTGAAAACGAAGCAGTCTCTCACCGTCGGCCCGCTTTCGCCTGGTCCGAACGTGTTCAACTACGGTGTGGTGCGAGTTGCCAAGCTCGGAAAAATCACGATCGATGGACCGGCCGATTCGTCGTTCGTCGCAGTAGTGTCGCGCGGAATGAAGATCGGCCGCGACGCCGACATCGAGCTGACCGGCGGAATCGAGCCGCGCAACGTGCTGTTCGCGATGGTCGGCAATCAAGGCGGCATCACGGTCGCGCGCGAAGCCAGCACGGCGGGCACGCTGCTCGCGCCGGCGCGGCCGCGCATCAAGCTGGGATGGGAGTCCGAGGTCGAAGGCGCACTGTTCGGTCGTTACGTTCAAATGAAGGAACGAAGCCGCGTGCTCCACACTCCGTTCACGGGGCTTCTGCCGACGAATCTCGAGATCGACGCGTCGGACTCGCCGGATCCGGTGACGGCGGGAAACCAGCTCACATACTCGCTTACTGTGCGCAACAACGGCATCGCGTGGGCGCCGGCGGTGACGGTGACCGATACGCTCGACGGCGGCGTCAAGTTCGTCAGCGTCAGCTCGAGCCAGGGATCCTGCGTGCACGACGGCAGTGCCACCGGCGGCGACGTCACCTGCTTTCTCGGCGCGCTCCCCGACAGCGACGCTGCGCCGGCCAACGAAGCGACGATCAACATCACTGTCCAGGTCAACTGCGACACGCGCACCAGCGTAGGCAACACGGCCACCGTTGCGGCCCAGACGGCCGAGCTCGATCCGGCGGACAATACGGTGATCGAGACGACGACCGTCACCGAAGATGCGACGCTCGTCGTGCTGGAAAGCGACAGCGTCGATCCAGTCGAAGAGGGCACGGCACTCGCGTACACGATCACCGTACAGAACACCGGCGCGGCGAGCTGTGCGCGAAGCGTGAACATCGCCGACACGCTGCCGGCGGCACTCGTCGGAGAAACGGTTTCGATCGCTCCGGGGTCGGTGCCGGGTTGTCCGGCGCATCTGACGTGTACGGCAAGCTGTCCCGGAAACGTCTTCCCGTGCGGCGTGACCGCGCTTCCGGCCGGACAGACCGTGACGATTCAGGTGACCGGCGGAACGGTCGCCGATGGCACGGCGATCCTCGGCAATACGGCGGAGCTCAGCAATCCGGTGACGGCCACGTCCGCCGACGGCAGCGACTCCGAACCGGAGACGACCGACGTCGTTCGCAACCAGGGTGACAGCTGCGCGGGCGGCACCGGCGCGGACTGCACGACGTCGAGCTGTGTCGACGGCTTCTGCTGCGGCGGCGGCTGCTCCGGCACGTGCGAGGCCTGCAACGTCAGCGGCAGCGAAGGAACCTGCACCGGGATTGCGGCCAACACCGATCCCGCGAGCGAATGCGGCGCACTGTGCTCGGTATGCGACGGTAACGGCGGCTCGGGCGGCGGGGCGTGCACGCCGGCGACGAACGGAACCGATCCGAACAACGACTGCGCCGCTGCCAGCCAGGACAGCTGCGATTTCGACGGACAGTGCAACGGCTCCGGAGCGTGTCGCTTCTACGCTGCCGGCACGGCGTGCCTGAGCCAGCTCGATACGCCGTGCAGCAATCCGAACACGTGCGACGGCTCCGGCACCTGCCTCGAAAACCACGAACCGGCGACGACGCTCTGCACCGGTTCGTCGCAAGGCGGCGCCTGTGACGACGATACGTCAGACCACTGCGCCGGCTCTTCGGACTCGTGCATCGACGTATACGAGCCGACGAGCGTCATCTGCCGAAGCGACGCGGGGGAATGCGATATCGCCGAAACGTGCACGGGCGCTTCCGGGTCCTGTCCGGCGGACGCCTTCGAGCCCAACGGAACGCCGTGCTCGGGCGGCGCCTGCGATGGAGCCGGCATCTGCCAGTGACGGCGGTGACCGACTTGCTCGTTTGACACGATGGCGTGAGCGCAGTGATGCCTCACGCCGTCGTCGGTCTGGAGGCCGATCCACCCTGCGACACCGGTCGTGGCCTGTGAATCAGCCCGGCGACGCACGGACAATCGCATGCGCGGCTCAGTGGTCGAGCGACACCGACCGCAGCCGCAGCGCGTTGGCAATCACGCTCACCGACGACAGCGACATCGCGGCTGCCGCGAGCACCGGTGACGGCCGCAGGCCGAACCACGGATAGAGAAGCCCCGCCGCCACGCCGACGGCGACGACGTTGTAGAAGAACGCAAAGAACAGGTTCTGGCGGATGTTCTGCATCGTCGCCTGCGAGAGCCGCCTCGCGCGCGCGATGCCGCGAAGGTCGCCGCGCACGAGCGTGACGGCGGCGCTCTCGATCGCGATGTCGGTGCCGGTTCCCATCGCGATGCCGACGTCGGCTGCGGCGAGCGCCGGCGCATCGTTGACGCCGTCGCCGGCCATTGCGACGACCTTGCCGCGGCGGCGCAGATCCTCGATCACCTGCTGCTTGCGGTCGGGAAGAACACCGGCCTCGACGTTGTCGATCCCGAGCCGCCTTGCGATCGCTTCGGCCGTGCGCGGATTGTCGCCGGTCAGCATGACGACCTCGAGATGCTGCGCACGCAGCGAAGCCAGCGCGGCCGGAGTCGATGCCTTGACCGGATCGGCAATCGCGATGACACCGGCCAGCGACTTTTCGATTCCGACGAAGATCACCGTGTTTCCGTCGCTGCGGAGCTGGTCGGCCCGTTCGCGCATCATCGAGACGTCGATGCCTTCCGCGGCCTGAAGCTCTGCGCTGCCGACGACGATGCGCCTGCCGCCGGCGAGCGCGCGGGTGCCCTTGCCGGCGAAGCTCTCGAAATCTTCGGCTTGCGCGATCGCGAGCGCGCGATCCGCCGCGGCTCGAACGACTGCATTCGCAAGCGGATGCTCGCTTCCGCGTTCGACGCTCGCCGCAGCGGCGAGGACATCGGCGTCGGCGTACTGGCTCGCCGCAATGATCGTGACGACGGCGGGCCGTCCTTCGGTCAGCGTGCCGGTCTTGTCGACGACGATCGTCGTCACCTTCTCCATCCGCTCGAGCGCATCGGCGCTGCGCACGAGGATCCCGGCCGTCGCGCCGCGACCGATCCCGACCATCACCGACATCGGAGTCGCCAGGCCGAGCGCACACGGGCACGCGATGATCAGCACGCTGACGGCGGCGACGAGCGCGTTGGCGAAGCGGGGCTCCGGGCCGAGTGCAGCCCACGCCACGAACGAAAGGGCGGCCACCGCGATCACGGCCGGCACGAACAGCGCGGAGATGCGGTCGACGAGGCGCTGCACCGGCGCGCGGCTCCGCTGCGCATCGCTGACCATCTTGACGATGCGCGCGAGCACCGAGTCGCGCCCGAGCTTTTCGGCGCGAAGCACGAACGATCCCGACAGGTTGATGGTTCCACCGATGACGGCGTCGCCGGCGGCTTTGGCGACCGGCATCGATTCACCGGTCAGAAGCGATTCATCGATCGATGACGCGCCTTCGACGACGGTGCCGTCGGCGGGAATCTTTTCGCCCGGCCGCACGCGCAGCCGGTCGCCGGCCGACACGAGCTCGAGCGCAACTTCCTCGTCGCTGCCGTCGTCACGGATGCGGCGCGCCGTTGGAGGAGCAAGACGCAGCAGCGCGCGGATGGCACCGGAAGTTCGATCGCGCGCGCGCAGCTCGAGCACCTGGCCGGCAAGCGCGAGCGCCGTGATGACCGCAGCCGCTTCGAAGTAGACCGGTACCGCACCGTCGTGCTCGCGCATCGCGGGCGGGAACAGGTCCGGAAAGAAAAGGGCGACCACGCTGTAGATCCACGCGACGCCCGTCCCGAGAGCGAGCAGCGTGAACATGTTGAGGCTGCGATGGACGATCGAATCGAGCCCGCGCCGGAAGAACACCGAGCCTGCAAACAGGACGGCTGGAGTCGCGAGGACTCCCTGCACCCACGACGACGCACGCGGCGAAAGCCATACCGAATGGCCCGCCGCATGCGTGGCCATCTCGAGCACGAACACCGGAAGCGCCAGCACGGCGGCGAACCAGAGCCGCTTCGTCATCTCCGCAAGCTCGGGATTCGGCGCGTCGTCGGCGGTCAGCACTTCGGGTTCGAGGGCCATTCCGCAGATCGGACACGAGCCGGGCCCGATCCGGCGTACCTCCGGGTGCATCGGGCACGTATAGACAGCGGCGGGATCGAGCGCTGCGGCCGGCGCGTGCGTCGCGGCCGACGTGTAGCGGCCAGGGTCGGCGGCGAACTTCGCGTGGCAGCGCGGATTGCAGAACCAGTACGTGCGCCCGTCGTGCTCGCTGTGCGGCTTGGTCGCCGCCGGCTCGACGGCCATACCGCAGACAGGATCGATCTCGGTCGCCATGGAAGCGTTGTTGCAGCAGACGCGCTGCGTGGGAAATCGGGGACAGACACCGATTAGCGGAAATCGGTGTCTGTCCCCGATTACGCAAAATCGGTGTCTGTCCCGGTTTTACGGGTTGCTAGTTGATCTTGAGCAGCTCGACGTCGAAGACGAGCGTCGCGTTGGGCGGGATCTTGCCGCCCGCACCGGCGGCGCCGTAGCCGAGCTCGGGCGGAATCGTGAAGCGGTACTTCGATCCGACGCTCATCAGCTGAACGCCTTCGGTCCAGCCTTTGATCACGCGATTGAGCGGAAACGTTGCCGGCTGCCCGCGGTCGTACGAGCTGTCGAACACCGTGCCGTCGGTCAGCGTACCTTTGTAGTTGACCGTGACGCTGTCGGTCGCCGACGGCTTCGGGCCGCTGCCTTCGGTCAGCACTTCATATTTCAGGCCACTAGCTGTGGTGATCACCTTGCCGGTCTCCTTGGGGGGCGTGGCGACCTTCGTGTCCTTCGTGTCGCCGGTTGCCGGAGCGGTGGCCGGTTTGGCGGCCTGCTCCGGGGTTTTGCTGCTTTTTGCGCAGGCCGTGAGGGTGCATGTAAGCGCGACCGCAAGGGTCATGGTCGTAAACAGGATTCTCATCGTGATTGTGCTCCAGGGGATCTTCGGGCTCTTCGGACGAATGGACGGACCGGTGATTCTAGTCAAAAACGCTGCGGCATTCCCACTGGACTCGCGCAATCGCGGACACGTTCGGGGACCGTCCAGCTGGGACGCACTGCGTGCGGCTCGCGTTGCTTTTGCAGCCTCCGCCCCATAGTCAGGTCGGCTTCGTTAATTGCCGAGACGCCCCCTCACGGGACCGGTCCTCTTCGAGGCGGTGCCAATCGGGAGCCATCGCTTCCGCATTCGAGGGGAAAACATGATGAAACGCTTCGAGCCGGCTTCCGGCGCGACTGATCTATCTTTGCCGGACGACTTCTCCGCCCCTGCGGGCGCCGGCGACTGCCTGCATCCGGCTATTGCCGAACCGCTGCTCGAGGCCCTCATCGGCCGCGGCATCACTGCATTGACCGCGGTCCAGACCGCGGTGCTCGAGGCCGGAATCACCGGGCGCGATCTCAAGATTTCGTCCCAGACCGGCTCCGGCAAGACCATCGCGATCGGCCTCGTGCTTGCGCCTCCGCTGCTCGAAGCCGCGGCGACGTCGGCACCTCGGGCGCTCAAAACGCTCAAGGCGCTGGTTGTCGTGCCGACGCGCGAGCTGGCCGTGCAGGTGAGCGCCGAGCTCGAATGGCTGTACGCGGGCGTCCCCGGCATCGAGGTCGAATGCGTGACCGGCGGGACCAGCGTGTCCAACGAGCGCCGCCGCCTGGTGCGCAAGCCCGCCATCGTCGTCGGCACTCCGGGCCGCATGCTCGATCACATCCGGACCAATGCGCTCGACTGCACGTCGATTGCCGAAGTCGTTCTCGACGAAGCCGACCGCATGCTCGACATGGGCTTCCGCGAGGAGCTCGAAGCGATCCTCGACGCGACGCCGAAAGAGCGCCTGACCCATCTCGTCTCGGCGACTTTTCCGCCGGAGATCCAGAAGCTCGCGCGCAAGTACCAGAACGATCCGGTGACCGTCGAAGGCACGCGGCTCGGCGCGGCCAACCAGGACATCGAGCACATCGGCCATCTTGTGCGGCTTCACGATCGCTACGCTGCGATCGTCAACCTGCTTCTGCTTGGCGGCGACGAGCGCACGCTCGTGTTCGTCAATACGAGGGCGCAGGCGGCCGAGCTTGCCGACCAGCTCGCGGCCGACGGTTTCTCGTCCGCGTCGCTCAGCGGCGAGCTCGAGCAGAACCAGCGCACGCGCACGCTCGAAGCGTTTCGCACCGGCCTCGTCGGCGTGCTGGTCGCGACCGACGTTGCCGCGCGCGGCCTCGACGTTCCCGACGTGACGATGGTGATTCACACCGACGCTCCGTTCGATTCGGAAAGCTACACGCATCGCGCCGGCCGCACCGGCCGCGCAGGAAAGAAAGGCCGCAGCGTGCTGCTCGCGCCGCCGCAGCGCCAGCAGAAGATTGAGTACCTGCTGTCGCGCGCGAAGGTGAAGCTCGAGTGGCGCGACGTGCCGGGCGCGGCGCAGGTCGAAAAAGCGCTCGCCAAGCGCGAACGCCGCCGGCTTCGGATGGCGCTCGAGGAAGCACCGGCGCCGCCGGCTTCCGAGCTCGTCTATGCGGCAACGCTGCTCGAAGAGCTCGACGAAGGCGGCGCAGCGACGCTCGTCGCGCGCCTGATCGACCTTTGCCGAAACCGTGGGATCGCCGAGCCGCGACAGGTCGAGCCGGTCCGCCCGGGTTCTGCCGGACGCTCGCGCGTCGGCGACCTGAATGATCGCGCGCCGTGGCAGCGTCCCGCTCCGCGCGCACGAACGAACGAATCGAGGAGCGCCGAGAGAACCCGACCGGCCGATCTTTCGGAAGCCCGTGAGCGCAGCCGCCGCACCGACGACGATCGTCCGATGCATCGCGAGAGCGAAGGTCCCCGCGGACGCGACCGGCGCGCCGAGCAGTTCGAGATCAATCTGGGGCACAAAGGCGGCGCCACTCCCCAGCGCCTGCTTGCGATGCTGTGCCGGCGCGGCGACGTTTCCGGCCGCATGATCGGTTCGATCGAGATCGACTCGCACATGGCGAGCTTCGAAGTCTGCGGCGACGTGGCGCGTGAATTCGAGCACAACGCGTCGATGCCCGACTCCCGCGATCCGCACGTGCTGATCCGCCGCGCACGGCCGTCGAGGCGCTAGCTCAGGCTTACGCCGCGGCGGGTCTTCCCGGCCGCGGACCGTGGAACTGATAGTACGTGCATTCGATCTGCGCGTTGTAGAGCTTGCGGCGCCGGTCGGCGCGCCTTCCGATCACGCGCTCGAAATCCGGCCACGACGTCAGAACGAAAAATGACCACGTCGCAAGGCGCGAGAACACGGCGGGCATCGATTCGTACAGCTCGAGGACGTCTCGCCGTTCTTCCAGGCGCACGCCATACGGCGGATTCGTCACGATGCATCCGTACTGCTGGCTGGAGGAGACTTCCGAAAACGGTAGCCGCTGGAAGTGAATGTCGGCCGCGACGCCGGCGCGCTCGGCGTGCCGCCTCGCCAGCGACAACGCCTCGTTGTCGATATCGGTCGCGAGGATCCGTTCGCCGAGGTCGGGAAGCTCGAGGTCGCGCGCCTCTTCGTGCGCGCGCGTCCAGATGTCCTCGTCGAACATCGGCCAGTCCTCGGCGATGAACGATCTCGATACACCGGGCGCGATGTTGCGGCCGAGCATGGCCGCTTCGATCGCAATCGTACCGCTGCCGCAGAACGGATCGATGAGCGGCTTGCCGCGTTTCCAGAACGAAAGGTCGACGAGCCCCGCCGCCAGCGTCTCGCGCAGCGGCGCGGCGCCGACGAGATCACGATAGCCGCGCTTGTGCAGGCCGTCGCCGCTGGTGTCGAGAAGAAGTGTCGCGGTGTCCTTGAGCAGCGCGACCTCGATCGGGAATGTCGCGCCCGTCTCCGGAAGGCTCGACGCGCCGTACGCGTCGAGAAGCCGCTCGACGATCGCCTTCTTCACGGTGCGCTGCACCGCGGGCACGCTCGACAGCGTGCTTTTGACGGATCGGCCCGAGACCGGGAACGCGTCGGCGGGCCCGATCCAGTCCTCCCACTCGATAGCCTGGACACTGTCGAACAGCGCATCGAAGTCCGCGGCCGGAAACTGTGCGATCCGCACGAGCACGCGGTCGGCCGAGCGAAGCCGCAGGTTGGCTCGCGCGACGGCGTGCTCGTCGCCGCGGAACTCGATGCGGCCGGTCTGCGTCGAAGTCGCCGGGTAGCCGAGCGCCTCGAGCTCGCGCATCACGACGGCTTCGAGGCCGAACGTGGACGTCGCGACGAGATCGAGCTGCATGGCGCAAGGTTATGGACGCGAAGCTATGCGGGCGCCAGAAGCGAGGGTTTCGTCGCATGTTGCGCGGGCGATGTTCATGCGCGTGGCGGCTGCGCGCAGCATGGCGCGCGCCGTCGATCGTCAGCGGGAGGGTTGCGGCAGGTAGGCCGCGACAAGCGCGCGGCATTCTTGCTGGCACTCGGGAAATCGCATCAGAAACGTGGCCTCGTCGCGGCAGCGGACGGCGAGAGGCTCCGGCATGTCGGGAAGTCCACAGAGAGCAGCCATGTCGTCGAAGCTGCGGTGGTAGATTCGCTCGCGCGAGTCCGCCGGTAGCGCCAGGAGCGCGCGCTGCTCGCTGTCGCCCCACCACTCGGCTGCCGCGACGCTCAGCAGCACGGCGGCAGCGACCACCGTCAGCCCCACGGTCGTGGAGATCGGCGAACGATAAGCGGTACGGTTGACCGAGAACTCGACCATGTCCGTCACCGTGGACATAGTGCGCCGCGGCGGAGTCGAAGAAAAGCCGTCGACCGTCGCCGCCCCTTGTGGGCATCGATGCCGCTACCGTACGACGACACATTCATCCGGCGCGCGCTGGGATCGGCGTCACACCCGTGATCGGATCGGGTCCGGATCGCGAACGATTGCGCGGTCACTGGAGAAGCATCGATGAAGATCGCCATGGTCGGTCTTGGACGAATGGGCGCCAACATGAGCCGCCGCCTGATGCGCGGCGGTCACTCGGTGATCGCATACGATCGCGACGCGCGCGCGGTTTCGGCACTGTCGACCGAGGGTGCCGCAGGCGCCGGCTCGCTCGCGGACGTGGTCTCGAAGCTCGAAGCTCCGCGCGTCGTGTGGGTCATGGTGCCGGCGGGGCCGGCAACCGACGCGGTGTTCACCGAGCTCAAGGGGTTGCTCTCGCCCGGCGACATCGCGATCGACGGCGGCAACTCGCACTTCAAGGACGACATCCGCCGCGCCGCGATGCTCGCCGAGAAAGGCATCCGCTTCGTCGACGTCGGCACCAGCGGCGGAGTCTGGGGTCTCGAGCGCGGTTACTGCCTGATGATCGGCGCCGACGACGAAGCGTTCCGCATCGTCGAGCCGGTTCTTCGGACCCTGGCTCCCGGTCCTTCGGGAATCGCGCCGTCGGAAGGACGAACCGAAGGCGCGAGCACTGCCGAGCAGGGCTATCTGCACTGCGGCAGCGTCGGCGCCGGGCATTTCGTCAAGATGATTCACAACGGAATCGAGTACGGCCTGATGCAGGCCTACGCCGAGGGTTTCGACATCATGGCGGGCGCAGCCGCTGCGACGCCGGGGCTCGGCTATCGCTACGACATCAACCTTGCCGACGTCGCGGAAGTCTGGCGGCGCGGGTCGGTCGTCACGTCGTGGCTGCTCGATCTTACCGCGGCGGCGCTTGCGAAGAACGCGTCGCTGTCGGAGTTCTCCGGCGTCGTCGAGGATTCGGGCGAAGGACGCTGGACCGTCGAAACCGCGGTCGAGCAGGCGGTGCCGGCCGAAGTGCTGACGGCATCGCTCTACGCCCGGTTCCGCTCGCGCAAGGACCACACGTTCGCCGAAAAGATCCTGTCGGCGATGCGGCGCGGGTTCGGCGGACACGTCGAGCCGGGCAGCGGTGCGAAGGCGGCCGATCAGAAGAAGCCCGCAGCAAAGGAATAGACGATGAACGTGGAGCAACTCGACGGCCACGTCGCCAAAGCCGGTCCGTGCATTCTCGTCCTGTTCGGTGCGTCGGGCGACCTCGTCAAGCGCAAGCTGATTCCGGCGCTGTACAACCTGGTGCGCGAGAAGCTTCTCCCGGATGAGTTCGCCGTGGTCGGATTCGCGCGCCGCGATACGAGCTCCGATGACTTTCGCGAACAGATGCGCCGCAATCTCATGGAGTATGCGACCGACGAATTCAGCGACGACGACTGGAAGTGGCTCGAGAGCCGCCTCTACTTCGTGGCCGGATCGTTCGACGACGCCGATGCGTACCGCCAGCTCGACGAGAAGCTTACCGAGGTCGATACTACCTGGCATACCGGCGGCAACGTGCTGTTCTATCTTGCCGCTTCTCCAGAATACTTCGGCGTGATCGTCGAGAAGCTCTCGGCGGCCGGCATGGTCAAGCAGGTGAACGGTCGCTGGCGGCGCGTCGTGATCGAAAAGCCGTTCGGACGCGATCTCGCGTCTGCGCGCGAGCTCAACAAGAAGCTTCTCGGCTTTCTCGAAGAAGGCCAGATCTATCGCATCGATCATTACCTCGGCAAGGAGACCGTCCAGAACATCCTCGTGTTCCGTTTCGCGAACGGGATCTTCGAGCCGATCTGGAACCGGCGTTACGTCGACCACGTGCAGATCACCGTGGCCGAGGCGATCGGGGTCGAGGGACGCGGCGGCTACTACGAACAGGCCGGCGCCCTTCGCGACATGGTGCCGAATCATATCTTCCAGCTGATCTCGCTGGTCGCGCTCGAGCCGCCGATCTCGTTCGATGCCGATGCCGTGCGCGACGAGCAGTCGAAGGTGCTGCGCGCGATCCAGCCGATGGCGCCGGAGGACGTGCTGACCAAAGCCGTTCGCGGCCAGTACGGCGCGGGGCGGATCGGCGAGCGCCACCTGGTGGACTACCGCCAGGAAGACCGCGTCGATTCGCTGTCGAAAGTCGAGACGTTCGTCGCAATGAAGGTCGAGATCGACAACTGGCGCTGGAAGGACGTGCCGTTCTACCTTCGCGTCGGAAAAGCGCTGCCGCAGCGGCTGACGGAGATCGTCGTGCAGTTCCGGCGTCCGCCGTTCGCGCTGTTCCGCGACACGACGATCATGGACCTCGATCCCAATCAGCTGGTGATCCGCGTGCAGCCGGACGAAGGCATCTCGCTCAGCTTCGGCGCGAAGATTCCCGGCGCGACGATGCGCATCGGAAGCGTCGACATGGACTTCGATTATTCCGACCATTTCGGCAGCGAGGTCGCCACCGGTTACGAGCGCCTGCTGCACGACGCGTTTCTCGGCGACCAGACGCTGTTCCAGCGCGCCGACATGGTCGAAGCCGGCTGGGATGTCGTCCAGCCCGTGCTCGACGTCTGGGGAGCTCTGGCTGCACGCGACTTTCCGAACTACGCAGCCGGAACCTGGGGACCGAAGGAATCCGTCGACCTGCTCGCACGCGACGGCCGTCGCTGGCGGCTGCCGGCAGACTGATGGCGTACTCTTCCGCCGAAGTGCTCGTGGCCGAAGGCCCGGGCGATGTTGCCTCCGCGGCCTGCCGCCTCGTGCTCGATGCCGAGCGCGCGGCCATCGAAGATCACGGCACGTTCTCGATCGCGCTCGCGGGCGGTTCGACGCCGAAGCGGCTCTACGAGCTTCTCGCCACCAGCGAGACCGCGACGTTTCCGCGCTGGAAAGTGTTTTTCGGCGACGAACGCTGGGTGCCGGCGAACGATCCGGACAGCAACTGGCGCATGGCGCGCGAAGCGCTGCTCGATCACGTGCCGATCCCGCGTAACCAGATCCATCCGATCGACACCGGAGCCGGAACGCCGGCCAAGGCGGCAATGCTGTATTCGCTCGTCATCGACCGCACGGTGGCGCGCGCGGACGGCGGGTGTCCCCGCTTCGACGTCGTGCTGCTCGGGCTCGGCGCCGACGGGCACACGGCATCGTTGTTTCCCGGATCGAGCGCGCTCGTTGCCGCGCCGAACGAAATCGCCGTCGCGACGTGGGCACCGTCCCAGCGTGCGTGGCGCGTGACGCTGACTGCGGGCGTGCTGAGCGCTGCGCGGTCGATCGTGTTTCTCGTCAGCGGTGAGGAAAAAGCCGAAGCGCTCTCGCGCGTGCTCGACGGCGCGCCGTCCGTCGCGGGCGCCGCGCCACCCGTGCAACAGGCTGCGCCGCCGGCTGCGCTCATCCGTCCGCACGATGATGCGTCGCTCGCGTTCGTGGTCGATCGCGCGGCAGCTCGGCAGCTCAGGAATCTCTGACCGAAGTGGAGACGCGGTGACAGGCAAACCGGAGTCCGAGCGCAAGCGGCGCGCGATCGAGCTGTGCCGCGAATACCTGATGCCCGGCCGGGTCGCGACGTGGGAGAGCATCGGCATCCCTCTCGTCATCGGCAGCCGCGACGGTTACCGCATCCGCGACCTCGACGGCCATGAGCTCATCGACGTCCATCTGAACGGCGGCACCTACAACCTCGGCCATCGTCCGCCCGAGCTCGTCGAGCTTCTGCGCGACAGCTTCGACGACCTCGACATCGGCAATCATCACTTCCCATCCGAAGCGCGTGGCGAGCTCGCCGAGAAACTCGCGCAGAAGACACCCGGCGACCTGCACTACTCGGTGCTACTGCCGTCGGCGAGCGAGGCCAACGACCTCGCCATCCGCGTCGCGCGGCGCGCGACCGGGCGGCGCCGCATCGTCGCGCTCGAAGCGGCGTTCCACGGACGCACCGGTCTTGCCGCCGCAGCCGGCCGCGACGACATGGCGAAGTACTTTCATTCGGACTATCCGGCCGAGTTCGCGACCGTCCCGTTCGACGATCTCGCGGCGATGGAGGAGGTGCTGTCGGCCGGAGACGTGGCCGCGGTACTGATGGAAACGATGCCGGCGACGTACGGCTTTCCGGTTCCGCCCGCCGGCTATCTGCCTGGCGTCAAGCGCCTCTGCGAGCAGTACGGCTCCCTGTACGTTGCCGACGAGGTCCAGACCGGGCTCGGCCGCACGGGCGAGATGTGGGGAGTCGAAAGCTTCGGCGTCGAGCCCGACATCCTGGTCACGGGCAAGGGACTGTCAGGCGGCCTGTATCCGATCTCGGCCATCGTCATGACGAAGACAGTCGGTGCGTGGCTGTCGGACCAGGGCTGGGCCTACGTATCGACGTTCGGCGGCGCCGAGCCCGGATGCCGGATCGCTTCGCGGGTGCTCGACATCTGCTCGCGGCCGGACGTGCTCGCCGGCGGGCGCCGCCTGGCCGCCCGCCTCGCCGACGGGCTGGCGACGATTCGCGAGCGACATCGCTTCGTTGCGGGCGTTCGTCAGAAAGGGCTCGTGATCGGGATCGAGACGGCAGGCGAGATGGGCGGGCTGGCGCTGTCGCGTGCGCTTTACCCGCGCGGCGTCTGGGCGATGTTTTCGGCCTTTGCGCCGTCGGTTTTGCAGTTCAAGGTGGGACTGCTCGTGGATGATGCGACCTGCGACCTCGTTCTCGAACGCCTCGAGGCCGCGGTCGCGGACGTGGAGCGGGGCGCTTGCGAATGAATTTCGCTTACGTTTTCCGGATTTTTGACTAGGGCCGGGCGACGGCCCATATTCCGCCGATCGTTGGTGTGTTTGGGTCTGGGGAGACCGGAATGAGCTCGCAGGAAACTTTTACCGACTTCTACGAGGTGCTGGAGATCAGCCCCAACGCGCATCCCGATACCGTCGCGCGCGTCTACCGGATCCTCGCCCAGCGCTTTCATCCCGACAATCACGAGACCGGAGATGCCACCCGGTTCACAATGATCCTCCAGGCATATAAGGTCCTCGGTGATCCGGAGCTTCGCGCCCAGTTCGACGTTCACTACCAGCAGCACAAGGCCGTCAAGTGGCGGCTGTTCGATGCGAAAGAGGCCTCTGGCGGAGTGAGCTCGGATAAGGAGATCCGGTTCGGAATCCTCAGCCTGCTCTACAACAAGCGTCGTCGCGATCCTGAGCGACCGTCGATTGCGATGTATGAAATCGAGGGCTTACTGGGAATTCCTCGCGAACATCTTGAATTCAGTTTCTGGTATCTCCGCGAGAAATCGCTGATCGCCAGGACCGATGGCGGAGGGTGTTCGATCACGGCGGCAGGAGTCGAATACCTGGACGCCAACGGGCTCAAGGAGCGCGCAGAGATCGCGGCGGGACTGCCCGCCGGCGGACGCGCGGCCCGGCTCGGATCCTGATCGAGAACGAACGCCCCGGGGACGGGACGATTCGGAGTGTAAACTGGCGGCTTGTCCCGTAACCTCTTGCGGGTGGGACGATCCGGCCGTCATGGTTGGAAAGCTTTTAAGAGGCAGGCGGATAAACGGCGGAGGGGCCGCCGGCTGCCGGGGGATGGATGGGCAAGATTCTCGGCATCGATCTCGGCACCACCAATTCGGTGATGGCCGTGTGGGACGGGCGTGAACCACGCCTGATCGCCAGCGAGCAGGGCACGCGCCTTACTCCGTCCGTTGTGGCGTTCGGAGCCAACGGCGACGTGTTCGTCGGCGAAGTCGCCCGCCGCCAGGCGGTTGCCAACGCCCGCTGCACGATTTTCTCGGCCAAGCGTTTCGTCGGCCAGCAGTTCGATGCTGTGGCCGCCGATCGCGAATCGGTTCCCTATAACGTCGTTGCCGGAGACCGCGGCCAGGCGCTGATCGAGGTCGGCAGCACGCGGTACAGTCCCGAGGAAATCTCCGCCCACGTGCTCCGCGAGCTCAAGAGATCGGCCGAGGCCTTCCTCGGCGAGCCGGTCGACGGCGCCGTGATCACGGTGCCGGCCTACTTCAACGACGCCCAGCGCACGGCGACCAAGGAGGCGGGCCGCCTCGCCGGCCTCGACGTCCGGCGCATTATCAACGAGCCGACCGCGGCCGCGCTCGCATACGGGCTCGACAAGGACCGCGAGAAGCTCGTCGCGGTCTACGACTTCGGCGGCGGCACGTTCGACGTATCGATTCTCTCGGTCGGCGAAGATGTGATCGAGGTGATCTCGACCCACGGCGACACGCACCTCGGCGGCGACGACATCGATGCGCGCATCGTCTCGTGGCTGCTCGAGAACTTCCAAGCCGAGAAGGGGATCCACGTCAACGGCGACGCCGCGGCCCACCAGCGGCTGCGCGAAGCCGCGCAGGCCGCCAAGATCGACCTTTCGAGCCGCACGTCGACGGACATCAACCTGCCGTTCCTCGCGTCCGATGAGCGCGGTCCGCAGCATCTGCAGATCTCGATGACCCGTGCGCGGCTCGAGGAGATGATGTCGGATCTGGTCGATCGCACGCTCGCATCGTGCGTGCAGGCGCTTTCCGACGCCGGCAGGCAGACCACGGACATCGACGAAGTGGTCCTCGTCGGCGGCTCGTCGCGGATCCCGCTCGTGCAGCGGCGCGTGAGCGCGTTCTTCCGCAAGGAGCCTCGCCGCACCGTCAATCCCGACGAAGTCGTCGCGCTCGGCGCGGCCGTGCAGGCCGGAGTGCTCAGCGGCGAGATCAAGGGACTGGTGCTTCTCGACGTGACGTCGCTGTCGCTCGGCGTCGAGACGCACGACGGCCACACCGCCGTCGTCATCCCGCGCAACACGACGATTCCGACCGAATCGATGCGCACGTTCACGACTGCCGCCGACGGCCAGACCAGCGTCGAGGTGCACGTGGTGCAGGGCGAGTCCGAAACGGCGCGCACCAACGACTCGCTCGGGCGTTTCGATCTCGACGGAATCAAGGCGCAGGCCGCCGGTGTTCCGCAGATCGACGTGACGTTCGCGATCGACCTCAACGGCATGGTCAAGGTGAGCGCGCGCGATCGCGCAACCGGACGTTCGCAGACCGTTTCAGTCTCGGCGCGTACGGCGGTTGCGAGCGAGCCGAAGCTCGGCGGCGCCAAGGCGCGCGCCGAGATGGGCGATCCGCCTGCGCACTTTACTGCGCAGACTCCCGCACAGCCCGAAGCACCTTCGCATGCATCGTCGCATGCATCTTCGCACGCACCTGCGCACGCAGCTTCGCATGCGCCTTCGCATGCACCTGCGCATGCAGCTTCGCAGGCACCTTCGCATGCACCTGCGCATGCACCTGCGCATGGAACTGCGCATGGAACTGCGCATGGAACTGCGCACGACGGCCGCGACAGCAGTCTGCCGTCGGCTGCGGATGCTACGCTTCAGGAAGCCGAACGGCTTCTCGGCCAGGTTCGCGACTCCATCGCCGCCACCGACAAGGCCGATCTCGAACGCAACGCGCAGGCACTGCGTGCGCTGATGGGCAATGACTCGCAGGGCGAAGAAATCGAACGCATGCGCCTGTCGCTGCGCCAGGTCACGACGCGTATCAAGGAAGCCGTGCTTGCGCGGCGCGCCCGATAGCCGGCGCACTCACGTCCTTTCCGATCGCGCTCAGGTATTCCCATGACGTCCGGCGATCACGACGGGCAGCAAACCGAAACCTTCCCTGATTTCCACGCGCTCGACGAGCCGCAGCAGGTCGCGCGCATCGAGCGGCTCGCGGCGTGCGCGCTGGCCGCCTGGGATCTGCCCGATCCGCACGTCGAGTCGATCAAGTATCGTGAGAACGCGGTCTTCGCCGTCCGCGCCGCGAACGGCCGTCGCGCGGTGCTTCGCGTGCACCGGCCGGGCTACCGCTCGGATCTCGACATCGCGTGCGAGCTGGCGTGGATGAGCGCGCTCGGCTCGGCAGGCGTCGATGCGCCGGCCGCAATCGCAACGCGCGGCGACGAGCTGATTACGACGGCATCGCATCCCGCGGTTCCCGAGCCGCGCCAGTGCGATCTTCTCGACTGGGTCGAAGGCTCGTCGCCGGGCACTCTCGAAGCCGGCGTCTTCGCGTCCGACGAATCGGTTCGCGAGCTCTATCGATCGGTCGGATCGATCGCGGCACGCATGCACGTGCACGCCAAGGGATGGAAGCGGCCTGAGCCGTTTTCGCGTCCATCGTGGAACGTCGAGACGCTCGCCGGCGAGCATCCGACGTTCGGCCGGTTCTGGGAGCTCGGCGAGCTCGAGCCTCCGCAGCTCGAGGTGCTCATGCGCGCGCGAGATCGCGTGCGAAGCCGTCTCGATGATCTCGGTCCGGTTACCAGGCTGATCCACGGCGACCTCGTCCCCGACAACATCCTCGTCGACGGCGCGCGCCAGCGCATCATCGACTTCGACGATTTCGGATGGTCGTGGATCGGGTTCGAGATGGCGACGTCGCTGTTTCCGCTGCAGCTGAGCGGCGGTTTCGACGCCGGGCTCGAAGGTTATCTTGAAGGCTATCGCGGCATCACGGCCTTCCCCGACGAAGAGCTCGAGCTGCTGCCGGAAATGCTGCTCGCGCGCGGACTCAGCTATCTCGGCTGGCCGCTCGGCCGCCCGGAGATCCGTTCGGCGCGCATGCTGGTGCCGATGTTCGCCGCGGTACTGAGTGACGCGGCCGCCGAGTACCTGGCGCGAGATTGAACGCAGGTCTTCGTGCATTCGTGTGGGCCCCTGTTTCGGGTTTTTTGATCAAACGGGTCCGTCGGATTGGCGGCAGCATTATCGTCGGAAACTTCAGCCTGAGTTATTGATCGTCGCGTATACCGCAGGTTACGGCGCCGGACGATCGTGTGGCCTGGTTCGCGTCGAGCGTTGATTCCGCTACGCGCGGTGGACTTGTTGTTGCGATACGCAGCACGGCCGAATGCTGCACGGGCATTCCGCGGGGCACGAGCATTCCGCGGGGAATGTCGGCGATGGCGACGGGGCATGCTGCAGGAACATTCCGCGGGGAATGTCGGCGATGGCGACGGGTCGTGCTGCAGAAACATTCCGCGGGGAATGTCGGCGTTGGCGACGGGTCAGCTGCAGGAACATTCCCCGGGGAATGTCGGCGATCCGAAAGGTTTCGTCGGATCATACGCGCGGTGTCGGGCGTGGATACGTGCGGGGTCGGCGCGGATCACGGCCGGCTATGCCATTTTTGTTATGGAAGCGTCGTCGCGATGTCGATTTCGCTTGACGCCGATTTTTCGCCGCTCCACGTCGCGTATAGCGAAGCGAAACGGAGCGCTCTGCTTTTTTCGCGGCTTCGCGCGTTGCGCCGCTCAGACTTCGCGCCTTGTCGCGAGAGGCGCATGTCTCTGGCCGGTCGCATCCTTACGGCGAACGACGTCTGAAAAACCCGTGTTATAAGCGTCGTCATGACGACATCCTTCGACAGCATTGCAAGACTCTCCGAACAGGAACTGCTCGATCACTTCGAGTGCCTCGTCGCACGCGACCGTCGTACGACGGCGGCGCTTCTCGTCGCGATCGCCGAGATCGACGAGCGCAAGCTCTGGGCCAGGCATGCCTGCTCCTCCATGTTCAGCTTCTGCATGGAGCGCTTCCACATGTCGGAGCAGGTTACTGCCAAGCGGATCTGGGCTGCGCGTACCGCGCGCCGCTTCCCGGTCATACTCGACCTCGTCGCACGCGGCGAGCTTCATCTCAGCGCGATCCATCTGCTGGCCAGGCATCTGACGGCCGATAATCACCTGCAAGTGCTCGAGCGCGCCCGGCACAAGAGCTCGCGTGAGGTGGAGCGGCTGGTTGCCGAGCTGGCGCCGCGAGCGGATGTGGCGTCGCGTGTTCGGGCGATGCCCGGGCGTCGCGCAGGGGGCGCGGTGAACGAGTCGGTGGCGGCGGACGCGACTTCGATGGGTCGCGAACGGGCCGGTGCGAGCGATCGGTGCGCTTCGACAGGCCGCGAGTCTGTCGGCGGTGCGAGCGATCAGCGCACTTCGACAGACCGCGAGTCCGTCGGCTGCTTGGGCAATCGGCCGGCCTCCACACACTCCGAGGTCATCGGCGCTGCGATCGCTCCGCGGTCAGCGCAGCCAAAGCCGATCGTTCCGCTCAGCCCGCGCCGTTACAAGATCGAGATCACCGTAGTCGAAGCCACGCACGACAAGCTTCGGTCGCTGCAGGATCTGCTGGGCCGGTCGGCGACTGGTCGCGACGCAGCCGCGATCATCAGTTGTGCGATCGACTTGCTGCTCGTCCGGACACTCGCACGCAAGGCCGGTTGCACCGATCGACCGAAGTCGACGGCGCCGACGAAAGAAAAATGCACCGATCGACCGGCGTCGACCACGTCGACGAACGCGGAATGCACCGATCGACCCGCCACAACGCCCACCGCCGATACAGCTGCTTCGCAGCGAGCACAGCGATCTCGGACCATCCCTGCGGCGGTGCGGCGCGACGTATGGCGACGCGACTCGGGACGCTGCTGCTACGTAGACGGCCGAGGACGTCGCTGCCGCGAGACGGGCAACATCGAGTTCCACCACAAAGCTCCCTTCGCGATGGGCGGACCTCCTACGCCCGAGAACATCGAGCTGCGCTGCGCGGCACACAACCAGTATCAGGCCGACCTCGACTTCGGCCGCGCCTTCATGGATGCGAGGCGCGGCAATCTCGCCGACGCGCGAACATTCCGCGGGGAATGTCGTGCCGTCGAACGTGAGGCGATGGCGTCCGCGCCGTGAAGACGTCGTCGGTGTTCGGATCTTGTCGATGTGGATGGTCCTGGTCGGGCCTGAAATCAGGCGGATTGCGCGCGGCCCGGGACCTCGAAGCCCGCGAAGAGCCAAAAACGGACAGTATCCGCTTCGCTGAGGGTCCGGCAGCAGATACCTTTGTCCGCCGGAGGGGGGACAATGATCGTACGTAGGATTCTTCCGTTACTCCTGGTTGTGCTTGCCGCCGCCGGCGGTGTCACCGCGGCGCCGCAGTCGATCGCCGTACCCGCGTATTTTTATCCGGTCTATCCCGATCCGTTGTGGACGCAGATGCAGGACGCGGCGCCGGTCGTCTCGGTTGCGATCATGAATCCGGGCAGCGGCCCGGGCGCGTCGCCCGATTCGAACTACACCGCGCAGGTTGCGGCGACGCGCGCGGCCGGTGTCAAGGTCCTCGGCTACGTCACGTCGAGCTATGCCACGCGTGACCCCGCGGACGTCAAGGCGGAGATCGACGAGTACTATCTCTGGTACGGGGTCGACGGCATCTTCATCGACGAAGCCGACAACAACTGCGCGAGCGCGCCGTATTATTCCGACCTCGACGTCTACACGAAGACCAAGGGCGGGCTCGGCCTGACCGTGATCAATCCGGGCACAGTAACTCCGGAATGTTTCGTGACGGCGGCCGACGTGATCCTCAACTTCGAAGGATCCTACTCGCAGTACCAGTCGTACGCGCCGCTCGGCTGGGAGTCGGGCTACGAACCGGGTCATTTCTGGCATCTCGTCTACGCAACCGCGGAGGTCGACATGCCATCGGCGGTCCTGCTCAGCCAGGCGCGCGGTGCGGGGTATGTGTACGTGACGCCGGATACGCTGGTGCCGAATCCGTGGGATTCGCTGCCGCAGGGCTCGTACTGGACGAGCGAGCTCGCCTACGTGCAGCCGACCGAAGGAGCATGCGCGGCGCCGGTTTCGAAGCCGAAGCTCCAGGTGCGCGGGATCTTTTCGGCGGAGGCCGACGACTCGCTCACGTTTGCCGGCGGCTTCGCGCTCGCGGGGACTCCGGTGATCGATCCGGTCGCAAACGGGCTGCGCTTCGTCGTCGGCGACGCGACGGGTGCGAAGGTCGATATCCGGCTTCCGGGCGGAGGTTACGACGACATGACGTCGGTCGGATGGATCGGCGGCGGCAGCAAGTGGACGTATCGCGACGATCGCGATCCTGCGGACGACGGGATCTTCAAGGCGACCGTCAAGACGAAGACCGACGGCGTGACGACCACCGTCACGTTCCGCGTGTTCGGCCGCGACGGATCCTACCCGGTCAGTGCCGACGAGATTCCACTGACCGCCGTGCTCGGCCTGCTGCCGGACGAACCGACCGAGAGCTGCGCGACGGCGTCGTTCCCGGGCCCGAAGCCGGTCTGCGTTGCGACGTCGAGCGGCGTGCGCTGCAAGTAGCGCCGCCGCGGCATCGTCGTCGCGCGGTGCTTTTCCGCTGCAGCGCGGCGGTCCGGCTCAGCCCTTCGCTTCGGCGAACGCCCAGTCGAGCCACGGCAGAAGCGCTTCGATGTCTTCGCGGTCGACGGTCGCGCCGCCCCAGATCCGTAGTCCGGCGGGTGCGTCGCGGTATCCGGCGATGTCGTACGCGACGCCTTCCTTCTCGAGCAGAGAGACGATCTTCTTGACCGCGGCGGCACGCTCGTCGCCGCCGAGCGCCTCGAACCATGGATCGACGATCTTGAGGCAGATCGACGTGCACGAGCGCACCTTCGGATCCGAAGCGAGAAACGCGAACGTCTTCGACTGGCCGATCCAGGCTGCGATCGCGGCAAGGTTGGACTCCGAGCGCGCGATCAGACCCTTGATGCCGCCGATCTTCTCGGCCCATGCAAGCGAGTCGAGCGCGTCCTCGACGCACAGCATCGACGGGGTGTTGATGGTCGAGCCCTGGAAGATTTCCTCGTCGAGCTTTCCCTTCTTCGTCATGCGGAAGATCTTCGGCATCGGCCACGGCGGCGTGTAGCTCTGCAGCCGCTCGACCGCGCGCGGCGACAGCGCGAGCATGCCGTGCCCGCCTTCGCCGCCGAGCACTTTCTGCCAGGACCACGTCGCGACATCGATCTTGTCCCACGCCAGATCCATCGCGAAGACTGCGGACGTCGCATCGCACAGCGTCAGTCCCTTGCGGTCGGCAGGGATCCAGTCGCCGTTCGGGACGCGCACGCCCGAGGTCGTGCCGTTCCACGTGAAGACCACGTCGTTGTCGAAGTTGACGCTCGCGAGGTCGCAGATCTCGCCGTAGTCGGCGCGCTGGATGCGCGGCTCGAGCTTCAGCTGCTTGGTGATGTCGGTGATCCAGCCTTCGCCGAAGCTTTCCCACGCCATTGCGTCGATGCCGCGCGCTCCGAGCAGCGACCACATGGCCATCTCGAACGCACCGGTGTCCGAGCCGGCCACGATGCCGAGCCGGTAGTCCTTCGGCATGCCGAGCACCGACTTGCTGCGCTCGATCACGCCGGCGAGTTTCTCCTTCCCGACTTTCGCGCGATGCGAGCGGCCGAGGGCAGCACCGCCGAGAGCCTCGAAGCTCCATCCGGGACGTTTGGCGCAAGGGCCGGAAGAAAACTGCGGACGGGCAGGCTTCGTGGCGGGCTTCATCGACATGGCAACCTCTCGGAAAAAAGTAAGCCGGTTACATGGCCTCGGCGGCGTGCGGATTCAATGCGCCTCGGCATGTGGACATTCCGAACGCTGTTCGTGTGCTTCACGCGTGCTGATGACGGCGGGCGCGGCCCGGACTGGCCCCGCGACGCATTCTCGGCTACAGATCGGCTCATGCTTCAGCACAACAGCTACTTCGACGGTCTGGTTCAGAGCATCGGTTTCGAGCGCAACGGACGCCGCTATACGGCCGGCGTATTCGGGATCGGCGCGTTTCATTTCAATACCGATACGCCCGAGCGCATGACGATCCTGAGCGGCGAGCTGCGCGTGCGACTGCCGGGCGAAGTCTCGCGGGTGTATCCGACCGGAACGTCGTTCGAGGTTCCTGCCCGAAGCGGCTTCGACGTCGAAGCCGCGGCGCCAGCAGCGTATCTCTGCGAGTTTCTCTGACAGTTTCTCTGACCCGTTGCCTGCGACCGCCGGCATGACGCACGCGCGAACCGTCGCCGTGGTGCTCGCGTGGAACGACGGTCCGCACGTCGTCCGCCTTCTGGAAAGGCTGCGTTCGTCGAGCCCGCCGCCGGCAAGCGTCGTGATCGTCGACAACGGATCGACGGATGGTACGGCGGCAGCGATCGAGCGCGAGTATCCGCAGCACGAAATGATCGCGCTGCCCGGCAACGCCGGCTTCGCGCGCGCGGCCAACGCCGGCATCCGGCGCGCGCTCGAGCTCGATGCCGAGTGGGTATGGCTGCTCAACACCGACATCGATCTGCCCGGCGATGCACTGCTGCGGCTGCAGCGCGCCGCGCAAGCAGCCGCCACAGAGCCCGTCGCCGAAACCAGCGGAAGACTTCGGGTGACCGGCGAGAAAGGCCGGTGCGGAATGGTCGGCGCAATTCTGCTGGAATCCGACGGCAGCGTGCAGGCCTGCGGCGGCGGCCGCGTCAGCCTCTGGACCGGAATCGCCAGACACGAGCGCACGGGTCGCGGCCGGTGCGACTATCTTTCCGGTGCGTGCCTTCTGCTGCGCGCAGACATGTTGCGCGAGATCGGACTGTTCGATGAGGCGTACTTCTTCTACTGGGAAGACATCGATCTCGGCTTTCGTGCGCGCGAGCGCGGCTGGACGCTTCGTACAGCGGCCGATTGCCGGGTCGTGCACCGCGAAGGGTCGAGCCTCGGACGCTGGAGCGAGGAGCGCTGGTATCACCTGTTCCGCGGGATGATCCGTTTTCTCGACTCGCGCGCGCCTTTTCCCCGCGTCGCTGCTGCGGCGCGCCTGCTGCACCACACGGCGACGATGCTCAGGCGCGGGAGGTACGCGGCGATCGCGGGCGCCTGGAGTGCGTTCGGTTCGCAGAGGCGGTTGCCGCAGAGTCCTGCGGCTCCATGCGACCCGGCTGGGGCCGAGAGGGAGGACGCCCGTGCGGAGTGTCATGCAAAGTCTCGTGCGTCCGCGCACCCCGGCGCGGCTCGTGCCCGAAAATTTTATGACACCAGTGGCATGCACCGCTCTTCCATCGGCACGGACACGAAGCCATTGTGCGCATCATGAATCTGCTCGAGCTGTACAAGGCGTACGAGGCCGACTTCGAGAAGACCTACGTCGATGACCGCTGGTCGCGGCTCGAGCGATACTTCACCGAAGACGCGGTTTATCAGACGTACGGCGCGGCCGGGCGGCGCACGAAAGGACGCGAGAAGGTTTTCCGCCGCCTCCAGAAAGAGCTCGACGCGCTTCCGCGGCGCTGCAACTGGCGCCGCGTGGTCACGACCAGCGGCCCGGAGGTCGACGAGAACCGCGTGCTGCGAAGCTGGGTCATGACGTTTCACATCGAAGGCGCCGCCGACCTGATGATCGAAGGATCCGAACGGATCACGTTCGACGGCGATCGCATCGCGATGCTCGAAGAAGAGCCGTCCGAGACGGCCGAGCGTCACCTGCTGGCCTGGATGAAGCTCAACCCCCAGGTGTTCGGCAAGGATCAGGAAACCGTCATCGCGACGATCTGATGATCTGACGACCCTTACGATCTGATCCCGGCTGTCGCGCGGCCGGCGTTCTGCACGCGCTCGGTTCTTCACGCATCCTGAATACGTAGTCACTGGTCTTTGACGGACTGGTACGCACGCTTGCGCTTCGAATGGCCTTGTTGGGGCCGTCGTCGCGTGGTTGGGTGGGTCAAGGGGGAGGGGATCCGATGGAAGACTTTCGTTGCGGGGCGCTGCTCCGTGTTGCGTCCGCGGTGGCGCTCGCCGTGATGCTCTGTTTTCCGGCGACGGCCGCCGCGGTCGACTACGACATCGTCTACGTTCGCCAGCCTCGTTACGGCGATCACACCAACACGATCTGGCCGGAGGTTTTCCATCCGGCCCGCATCGATCCGGGCGCCGACCTGATGCTGCTTCATCCGGACGGCAGCGAAGAGCTGCTCGTCGAAGGTGGAAACGGCGCGGTCACCGATCCGTTCGTGTCGTTCGACGCCGAGTGGGTTTACTACAGCTACTTCCCGGACGTGCGCGCCGCCGCCATCAACAACCAGCGTGGTCTTCCGTACGCCGGCTCCGACATCTATCGCATCCATCTGCAGAGCCGCACGATCGAGCAGCTCACGCACGGCGAGTTCACGCCGAACACGGGCGCTGCGCACTGGTACCGCGATCCCGGCGGCAACTATCAGCCGGTCGACACGCCGAACCAGTACGAATGGGATCATCTCGGCTACGGCATTCTCAATCTCGGGCCGGCGCCGATTGCGGGCGGACGCATCGTGTTCGCGAGCAACCGCAACGGATTTCTTCCGCCCAAGGGTTACACCAACCCAAGCCTGCAGCTGTACGTGATGGACGCCGACGGGCGCAACGTTCGCGAGATCGCGCCGATGAACATCAGCAGCGCGCTGCACCCGACGCCGCTCGTCGACGGCCGCGTGGTCTTCAGCTCGCACGAGTCGCAGGGAATCCGCGACACGCGGCTGTGGGGGCTGTGGTCGATCGATCCCGACGGCCGGCACTGGGGTCCCGTCGTGAGCGCGTTCCACGATGCGCAGGCGTTCCACTTCGTCACGCAGCTTTCCAATACCGATCTCGTGCTCGTCGACTACTACAACCTGAACAACAACGGCTTCGGCGCGCTCTATCGCATGCCGATCTCGCCGCCTCCCGGCCAGCCTCCGTTCTATTCGGCGTTCGTCGACGAGAACCCGTCCATCGATCAGACGGTCGGCGCCGGGTTCCATTATCCGTTCCGCATGCCGTTCACGCCGCGCGGAATGTATTCGATCACGCCGTTCACGACCGGGCAGGACGAGGCCGCTCCGGTCGGCACGAGCGGCGTACGCGTCGGCAAGTTCACGCATCCGTCGGCGGCGCCCGCGGGCGATCTTCTCGTCGTATGGACGCCCGGTCCGGCCAACGACCTCAACCGGCCGTCGCCCGAGCCGTACTACGACGCGGGCCTGTACGTGATTCCCGGCGGCGACATCGTCACGTCTCCATCCGGCCTCGTGCTGATCAAGAACGATCCCGCTTTCAACGAAGCGTGGCCGCGGGCCGTGGTTCCGTATTCGGCAGTGCACGGAGTTTCCGAGCCGGCCGAGCTTCCGTGGCTGCCGAACGACGGCAGCGAGCATCCGGGCGAGCTTCCCGCCGGAACGCCGTTCGGCCTGGTCGGCACCAGCAGCGTCTACAAACGCGAGAGCTTCCCCGGATACGCAACCAGCGGAAGCGAGAGCTACGACGGGCTCGACGTGTTCAACACCGCCGAGAACGGCCAGAGCACGAACTGGGTCACGCAGGGCGCCGAAGACGGCTACTACGGGAACGACGACATCTGGGCGATCCGTCTGCTTGCGATGGAGCCCGGCACGCACCGCAGCTACGGCCCGAACGGCGGACCGAGCGGAGGGCAGCTGTTCTCGAGTCATGCGATGGAGCGCCTTCGCATCCTCGGTGAGATCCCGCTGCGCAAGACTGCGCCGGGCGGCGGCGTGCTTCTCGATCCCGAGGGAAATCCCGACACGAGCTTTCTCGCGAAGATTCCCGCCGACACGCCGTTCACGTTCCAGCTGCTCGATCGCAACGGCCTGTCGCTGACGATGGCGCAGACCTGGCATCAGGTGCGCCCCGGCGAATCGCGCTACGACTGCGGCGGCTGTCATGCGCACAGCTCGCAGCCGCTCGATTTCGAACAGACCGCGGCCGACCAGCCGGGCTATCCGGTCTACGATCTGTCCGAGATCACGCCGCTCGTCAGCCACGACGGCTCCGGAAATCCGAGCCTTCGCACGGTGGCGAGCGGTGTCGTCGACGTCGAGTTCTACCGCGACATCCGCCCGCTGCTGCAGCGAAGCTGCGTCGCGTGCCACAGCCGGCTCAACGCATCGCCCGGCGGCGACCTCGTGCTCGACGACTACACGGACTACGGCGGCGTGCCCGGCGACTACGCGCGGCTTGCCGACGATCGCGACGCGACCTGGGGTTATGCGCCGGTCATCGGCTACGGCTGGCGCCAGACCAATGCGAGCCGCTACATCCGCAGCTTCCAGAGCCGGCGCAGTCTTCTCGTGTGGAAGATCTTCGGCCAGCGTCTCGACGGGTGGACGAACGCCGACCATCCGACCGAGACCGTGCCGGGCGTCGCATCGACGCTTCCGTCGGGTGCGTCGACGAATCTCGCCGACCTCGACTACACCGGCACGATCATGCCGCCGGCCGGCAGCGGAGTGCCGGCACTGACGATCGACGAGAAGATGACGATCGCACGCTGGATCGACCTCGGCTGCCCGATCAACAACGGAGACGGCGGTGCGACCGCGTACGGCTGGTTCCTCGACGAGATCCGGCCGACTCTCGAGGTGAGCGTGCCGCGCGAAGGGCGCTCGATGGACAACCTGACCGAGCTCGTCATCGGCATTGCCGATGCCAACAGCGGCATCGAGCCCGGATCGCTCTCGGTGGTGGCGAACTTCGCGCTTGCCGGCCGCGGTGCCGGCGCCGAGCTTGCGGACCTTGCAACCGGGATCGGCGAAGGCATCTGGCGCATCGCGCTCGGCGCTCCGGCCGCCGTCCCGGAAGACGGCGAGATCCGTTTCGAAGTGCGCGACCGCCAGGGCAACACGACGTGGGTCACGCGCCAGCGTTCGGCTGCGCCGTTCGTTCCGCCGCCGCCGTTCGCGTGCGACGCGGCGCCGCGCACCGGATGTCGCGAGACGCTCGACGCGAAGCTGTCGATGCGGCTCTCCGATCCGCTGCGGAAATCGCTCACGTGGAAATGGAAGAGCGGAGATGCGACCGACTTCTCCGACCTCGGCCACCCGCTGTCGACGACGTCGCACACGCTCTGCCTCTACGCCGACAACGGAAGCGGACCCGCGCTCGTCGCCGACCTCGGCATTGCGCCGGGTGCATACTGGAGCGCGCGCGGCACGACCGGCTTCCAGTACAAGGACAAGCAGGCGCGCGCCGACGGCGTGACGAAAATCAAGATCGCTGCCAAGTCTGGCGAGCGCGGTGCCGTCATGGTCAAGGCTGCCGGTGCGTCTGTACCGCTCGCCGCAGCCGATGTGCCGGAAGGGGCCGTGCTTACGACGCAATGGGTGAACTCGGATCTTCAGTGCTGGGAAGGCCGATAAGCCCCGAGCCAGACTGTTAGTCAGCTCACAACGAGCGGAATGGACAGGTACGCTTTTCGGATAAAAGTGTACCTGTCCTCATTTTGTCTCTCGTAAGCAGCACGCGCGTAGTTTACTCTCCGCAGCGCTGAGGAATGGCGGGCATTCCTCACTGTGATCCGGCGCTCGAACGAGAGGTGTCTATGGCTTCGTGGTTCCGTTTGCTGTGCAACGGCGCTTTCGGCCTCGGTGTGTGCCTGCTTCTTGTCAGTTGCGATGATGGAAACAGCGGCGGCCCGCCGCCGGTCCGGCTCTTCTTCAGTCAGGACAACTTCGGGTCCTGCGAGAGCCTCGTTACGGATATCGATCTCCAGGATGCGAACTCGGTTCTGGCCCACAGAAGCGATGGATCCGCCGATTGTGCGATCGATCCGGCCCTGTCGGATTGCGACGTGACGTTTACCGAGCTCGACGACGGCGCGTCGCTGCGGGTTTCGATCACGGGCTGCGAGATTCCGGCCGTCGCGCGCGCGTTCAGCTGCAGCTTCAAAAAGGCCGATCTCGTCGCCCTGGACCAGCAGACGCATTCCGGCTGCACGTGCTCGGACGAACCCATCTGCTTCTACAATTCGACGTGTCTTCAGCTTCCAGCCCTCTGCATCAACTCGGATCCTGATCGCGACTGCGAGCTGTGCTCGAACGGAATCGATGACGACGGCAACGGCAAGGCCGATTGCGACGACTCCAAGTGCGACGCCGAATGCGGCGTCGGCCAGACCACGATTACATGCCCGGGGTCCTCGTCGACCACGACGACGACGACGACCTCGATCACGGACTCGACGGAACCTCCGACGACCACCACGCTTCCTGTCGAATCGGTCTACGTTCTGTTCCACCTGGACAGCGCGAGCGGTGCGGTCGGCGCACTGCAGTGGAACGTCGACTATGCCGGCGCAGACGGCGAGTTTGTCGGCAGCGGCGGCCAGGTCCAGTGCGCCAGTCTGGTCACCGGCGCATTGTTCGCTCCGAACGACCTCGATGCCCAGCGGTCGCTGAAGCTCGGAATCATCTCGCTCGACACGTTCGCGGCGCCTGCCGACCTCGTGCAGTGCATCTTCGCGGCCGCGTCACCGCCGGTGCCGGAGGATTTCTCCGTGACGGTCGAAGACGCGACTGACGGCGACGGTGCCCCGATCACGGTGGCGATCAGCGTGACGGTTCCGACGCCTTAGGAGCTGGCAGGCAGGTGGAAGCCCTCAGTGTGATCCGACGCTCGAACGCGAGGTGTATATGACTTCTTGGTTTCGTTTGCTGTGCAACGGTGCTTTCGGCCTCAGTGCGTGCCTGCTTCTTGTCAGTTGCGATGACGGAAGCAGCGGCGGTGGTCCGCCGCCGGTCCGTCTGTTCTTCAGTCAGAACAACTTCGGGTCCTGCGAGAGCCTGGTTACGGAGATCGATCTCCAGGACGCGAACGCGGTGCTGGCCCACAAGGGCGACGGGTCGCCCGATTGCGCGATCAACGCGGCCCTTTCGGATTGCGACGTCAGTTTTACCGAGATCAACGACGGCTCCACTCTTCGAGTGGCGATCGCCGACTGCAGGATTCCGGCTATCGCGACGATTTTCGATTGCAGCTTCAAAAAAGCGAACCTCGTTGCCCTCGACGAGCAGACTCACTCCGACTGCTCGTGCAACGCCGATCCGGTCTGCATCTTCAATTCGACCTGTCTCGAGCTCCCCGCGCTCTGCATCAACGCCGATCCGGATCACGACTGCGAGTTGTGCTTCAACGACATCGACGACGACGGCAACGGCAAGGTCGATTGCGCTGATCCGAAATGCGACGCCGACTGCGGCGTAGGCCAGTCCACGCTCACGTGCCCGGCGTCGTCGACGACCACCACGACCACGTCCTCCTCGACGATCACAGACTCGACGGAGCCGCCGACGACGACTACGACGCTTCCCGAGGAGTCCATCCTCGTCCAGTTCCATCTCGACAGCGCCAGCGGCGAGGTCGGCGCGCTTCAGTGGAACGTCGACTACGCCAACGCGCCCGGCCAGTTCCTGGGGAGCGGCGCCACGGTGCAGTGCACCAGTCTCGTCAGCGGAGCGCTGTTTGCTCCGAACGACGTCGAGGCCGAACATTCGCTGCACCTCGGAGTCATTTCGCTCAGCACGTTCCCGGCGCCTGCCGACCTGGTGCAGTGCAGCTTCGCCGCGACCGGCGCTCCGGTGCCGGCGGATTTCCCGGTGACGATCGTCGATGCGACCGACGGGGACGGCAATCCGATCACGGCGACAATCAGCGTGTCGATCCCGGTCCCCTAGGAGATCGCAGGCGTCGCAGCACGTCGGCGAGCAGAGCGACCTGCTCCTCGTGCGAGAGGCCGAGGTCGGAAAGCTCTCCGTCGGCGGCAGCGTCGGCCAGGCGCTCGGTGCAGAAGAGCAATGCGATGCGCAGCGCGGTCTCGCGCTTGTGCCCGCGCAGCTTGTCCTCGGCATCGACGAGCTCGAGCTGATGGCGACGGCTCGCGGTTCTTGCCGCACGCACAGTCTCATCGGTAACCGTCAGGCGGCGAAGGCTGCGGCGGAACTCGCGGTGGCGTGCATGGTGGTCGAGCAGTACTCGCGCCGCGCCGTCCGCTCCTTTGCCGTGCGCCTTCTCGAGGTCCTTCCACTCGTCCTCGAACCATTTGTTGTAGATCTCGACGAAGATCGCGGTCTTGTCGTGGAAGTGCCGGTAGAACGTCTGCGGCGCGTAGCCTGCGCGGCGCGCGATGCGGTTGGTGTCGGTGCCTTCGAAGCCCGCTTCGTCGAACTCCTTGCGTGCGGCGGCCAGCAGCGCGTCGCGCGCGGCGCCGCGCTCCGGTGCGGTGGTTGCACGCTGCCGCGGCGCTGCCGCCGAACGCTTCCCGCGGGTCGCCGCGCGCCGGCTGCGCGGCGGGGTCGAAAGTCCTTGACTCATGGCCAATGACTCTATAGTTTCCATTGTGATATGTATATCACAACAATGCACAATTCTTCTCCTCGCGCCGCGTCCGCAGTGAATCTCCGCTCTGCAGCAGGGGCGTGGGATCCCGTGGAATTTCATGACGTTGCCGGAACGCGCGTGGCCGTTTCGCGAAGCGGCCGGGGGCCGGCCGTCGTGTGTCTTCATGCGACCGGTCATGGCGCGCGCGACTACGAGCCGCTGGCCGCGCGCATCGGCGGCAGTTTCGAGGTCATCGCCGTCGACTGGCCGGGGCAGGGTCGCAGCGCGCCCGACGCCGCACCGGCAAGCGCGAGCCGCTATGCCCGCGTTCTCGAAGAGCTGCTTCCGCTCGTCACTTCCGGGCCGGCGATCCTGATCGGATGCTCGATCGGCGGCGCCGCAGCGATCGAAGTTGCCGCGCGCCGGCCGGATCTGGTTCGCGCGATGGTCCTTTGCGACACCGGTGGCCTCGTCGAGATCGACCGCATGACGCGCTTTGCGATCCTGCGCATGCATTCGTTCTTCGCGGCCGGCGCACGCGGCGCGTGGTGGTTCGGCGCGGCGTTCGCGATGTACTACCGGATGGTGCTGCCGTCGAAGGCGGCGCGCGGCCAGCGCGACCGCATCGTCGCATCGGCACGCGAGATCGCGCCGGTCCTTGCCGAAGCGTGGAAGAGCTTCGCCGAGCCGCAAGCCGACCTGCGGTGGCTGATATCGCAGATCCATTGTCCGGTGCTGTTCGCATGGGCCGGCAAAGACCGCATTCTTCCATGGGCGCGCACGCGGCCGGCAGCCGAGACGTTCGAGGATTACCGCGTGGAGATGTTCCGTGCGGGCCATGCGGCTTTTCTCGAAGACCCCGATCGCTTCGCCGATTCGTTCCGTCGTTTCGCGCACAAAATTCCGGCCCGGACCCCGGCGCAGCCGGCGGGAATCTCGGCCGGCCGCCCGGCCGAATCGCGCCCGGCTGCGATGCCTGGTGCTGCAGCCGCAAATGGCCCCCGCGATGCAGCCGCGATTGGCACTTGGAAACAGGCAGGTGCCGCGTAGAACATCGCGACAGCCTCAGTGATGAGGGAGGCGCGCGATGACGATCAAACTGTATTCCGGACCCGTCAGCATGTTCGGTGCGAAGGCCGAGATCGGCGTGCTCGAAAAGGGTATCGCGTGCGATCGCGAGTTCGTGCCGTTTTCGATCGCGACGCTCTACGAGCCGAAGCATCCGGTGGTCGCGCGCGTGAACCCGAAGGCGCAGGTGCCGGTTCTCGTCGACGGCGACCTCGAGCTTTACGATTCGACGCAGATCTTCGAATACCTGGAAGACATCTGTCCCGAGCCGGCACTGTGGCCGCATGACCCGCGGCAGCGGGCACGCGCGCGCCTTGCCGAGCTCGAATCGGACGAAGTGTTCTTCCCGAATGTCATCACGCTGATGCCGCGCGCGCGTGCGGCTGCGGGCGACGACGCCGTCGCTGCCGCGCTCGAAGTGATCGAGCGCTACTATCGCACGATCGACGCCCGCATCGCCGACCGCGATTATCTTGCCGGGACCTTCAGCTACGCCGACATCGCGTTCTTCATGGCGCAGTTCTTCGCGAGCTTCCTCGGCGCGCCGCCGCCGGCTTCACTAGCCAGCGTCTCGGCGTGGCGTGCCCGTGTCGGACGACGCGACAGCGTAAGGAAGGTCGCCGGCGCGATGGCCGACTACCTGCGTGCTCAGGGCCTCGAGCTTCCGCCGCTCTAAAACGGCGCGACACTCCCCGGGGAATGCTCGCGCAGAGCGGCGGCGGTTTTTCCTGTCGCGGGGATCCACTTACGATGGCCGCATGAGCTCCAGACCCTACGCCGTCATCACGTCGGACGCGCATGCCGGTGCGAGCATCGCCAGCTACCGCGAATACCTCGATGCCACGCATCAGAAGATGTTCGACGAGTGGCGCGGCTCGTACAAAAACCCGCAGCGCGAGCACATCGGCTCGAAGAAGCACAAGAACTGGGACGACGCCGAGCGCATCGCCGACATGGATCGCGAGGGCGTGGCGGGGGAGATCCTGTTCCCGAACACCGTGCCGCCGTTTTTCCGCTCGAGCGTCCTGATCTGCGGCAATCCGTCGAAAGAAAACTATCCGCTGTGGCTCGAGGGCATCCGCGCGCACAACCGCTGGCTCCTCGACTTCCAGAACGAGCAGCCCGATCGCCGCGCAGGCGTCGGCATCGTCTATTTGAACGACATCGACGAGGCCATCCGCGACGTCCAGTGGATTGCGAAGAACGGCCTGAAGGGCGGCATCCTGCTTCCGCACGTGCCGGACGACTGCACGCACATCGTTCCGCTGTACGCTCCGGACTATGACCGGTTCTGGCAGGTGTGCGAGGACCTCGGCGTGGTCGTCAATCATCACGGTGGAACCGGTTCGCCCGATTACGGCAACTACCCGATCTCGCTTCCGATCCGCTTTCTCGAAACGCCGTTCTTCTCGACGCGCAGCTACTCGCACCTGCTTCTCGCCGGCGTGTTCCATCGCTTTCCGAAGCTGCGTTACATCGTCACCGAGTCCGGCTGCGGCTGGGTTCCTGCGACCCTCGAGCAGCTCGACCGCATCTGGAGTTTCGTGCGCAAAGGCTTCGTCGGCGAGTTCCAGTTCAATACCGACGCCGTTACGCCGGAGCCGCCGAGCTTCTATGCGAAGCGCAACGTCTGGTACGGAGCGAGCGCCGCGTCGCCGGCCGAGATCCGCGACCGCCATGCCGTCGGCGTCGAGCGCCTGTGCTGGGGCACCGACTATCCGCACTACGAAGGAACGTACCCGTACACGCGCGAGGCGCTTCGTCACACGTTCCACGACGTTCCCGAAGATGAAGCGCGGATGATGCTCGGCGCCAACGCGGCGTCGCTGTTCGGATTCGATCTCGAGCGCCTGTCGCCGCTCGTCGAGCGCATCGGCCCGCGGCCCCAGGACGTCGCGATGCCGCTCGCACCGGCGGAGTTCCCGAAGGATTCCATGTCGATGGCGTTCTCGAAGTAGAGCCGCGGCTCAGGTCCCGAGCGGACGTGCTCGGCGATGCACGGGCCGCCGCCCGTCGACCCGGGTCAACCTGCTCATCGCACTTACACCTCTGTTCACGTCTGCCGGCGGGCGACGTTGCCGAAAGCGTCCCAGCCAGGACAGGTCTTCCATTGTGCGGCTCGAGACAGTAGGTGTCCGGGGTCTACTCCAGGAGGGCCGTATGCTCCGACGTGCGCTCGAGTCGATTGTTTCCATTTCATTGGTCGCAGCCGCTCCGGTGCTGGCCGTAGCCGACGTGCAGGTCACGACATGCGGCGCGTCGGTTCCGATGAACACGACGGGGTTTCTCGGAGCCGATCTCGATTGCTCGGCATCGCCGGGCATCGGTGTGTCGCTCGGGAGCGGTGCGGCGCTCGAGCTCAGGGGGTTCAGCCTGATCGGCAATCCGGGCGCTACCAACGCGGACGGCGTCGTCTGCGACGGCGGCTGCACGGTGCTCGGTCCGGGAACGATCCGTGACTTCTCCGGAAACGGCGTCGTGTCGCCCGGGCATCTGACGATTACCGGCGCCACGATCCAGAATATCGCCGGCCAGGGTGTCCGAAGCGTCTCCGCGACGGCCGCCGGCGTGAGCATCAGCGGTACGGGCACGGCGATGTATTCGCCGCCGAATGACGAGCTCACGACGAGCATCATCCATGTTTCCGACAGCACGATCACGAACAACGGCAGCGGAGTAACGGCCGCCGTCGTCCGGGTCGTGAACAGCACGATCAGCAACAATGCCTCGACGGCAGTGTCGAACACTCGCGTGACGATCATCGGCAGTCACATCGACGGCAACGGACAAGGCGTCGATGCCGAGCTGATTTCCGTGCAATCGAGCAGCGTCGACTTCAATGGCGGCGGCCTCCACGCGTACGGTTACCATCCGAGAATCAAGGTTTCGGACTCGACGGTTTCCGACAACGCAGCCGCGGGCATTTACGCCTGGGATTCCTGGTCGCCGGAGTTTCGCGATGTCGGAAGCGTGACCGTGTCGAACAGCGAGGTTTCCAGAAACGGAGGCGCTGGTATTTTCACCGCATCGGCGTCCATTCGCGACGGCTGTGACGTGAGCGACAACGCGTCAACCGGAGTGATTGCACAGAAGGTGGCGGTACAGGACTCGAAGATTACCGGCAACGCCGGGTTCGGGATCGCCGCGAACGGCGACCAGGGAACCTTCCACTACTACTCCGGGAAATGCCACGTTCGCGCGTCGACGATCACCGGCAACGCAATTGGCGGAATCGTCTCGGCGGACGGCGGCGGGATCCGCCTCGATCACGGCCCCATCGTCGCCGACAGCACTGTCATCGGCAATGACGTCGATCCGGACTGCGGGGTGACGATCATTTGCCCGGATTTCTACACGGTGCAGAAGCCGCGCCTCAATGGCACGACGTGCGAGACCAGCTACGATCCGCAGACAGATACGGACTGGGACGTCTGCTCTCTCGATCCCATGTAGCAAGCCGCGGCGGCTTTTTCGATTGCGCCTGCAGCACGCGATCCCGGATGACCGTCAGCGTCGTGTACCCGGAGGGGACTCAGCGTGATCGAGCCCGGACAGGATTTTTTTCTTGTGCTCCTCCGACTCCCAGCCCTGTGAACCGATCAGCGGCACGAAGCAGACCTCATCGAGCTCCTCTTCGTTGAAGTGGTCGGGCGAAACGCGCGTGATGCGGCGAAGACGCTGATAGTCGACGTCCTCGTGAACCGGAATGACCAGGCGACCACCGATCGCGAGCTGATCCCGCAGCGCCGGCGGCACGAGCAGGCCGCCGGCGGAGACGATGATCGCGTCGAACGGCGCGTGCTCGCGAAGTCCGAGCGAGCCGTCGCCGCATGTGACATGGACGTTGCGAATGCCGAGCTGTGCAAGGCGTCGCCGCGCGGTCACGACGAGCGTGTCGTGGCGTTCGATCGTGTGCACCTCTCGTGCGAGGTGCGAAAGGATTGCCGCGGCGTAACCGGAGCCGGTGCCGACCTCGAGAGCTTTCTCGGTGCCTTCGAGGCGCAGCATGTCGAGCATCAGCGCGACGACATATGGCTGGGAGATCGTCTGTCCGGCTTCGATCGGCAGCGGCCGGTCTTCGTAAGCCGACGCCGCGAATCGTGCCGGTACGAAGAGCTCGCGCGGGACCGCAAGGAAAGCATCGAGGATGGCCTGGTTGTGAAGTCCGCGACGAACCAGGCTGGTCGCGACCATTTCGCGGCGCTCGGCGCTGCGATCCTTCATGGGCGATACTCAAGCACGGAGCGCGCGGGAGATCAGCCGTGTGTGGACGCCGGGCGGCGCAGACGGGCGATCCGGGCGCGACAGGTGAGGACGAAACTGCAGATCGGGCGAAGATGCGCTCTGCCGAGCCTCCGCCAGCGTCTCGAGCACACGCGCCGGCGCATGCGCGGCATACAGCTTTTCTTCTGCGCCGGGCTTCAGTACGCAGCATCGGTTGCCAGAGCTGCCCGACATCACGCTCTATCGTGAAGCCCTCGAGCGGCGGCTCGCGGGCGTGACGCTCGAATCACTCGCGATTCGCGGACCATCACTGCTGAAGACCGTCGATCCGCCGCCGTCGGCATGCGAAGGCCGGCGCGTCGCTCACATCGAGCGGATCGGCAAGCGCATCGTTTTTGCGCTCGAAGGCGAGCTGTTCATCGTGCTCCACCTGATGATCGCCGGCCGTCTTCACTGGAAGAATCCGGGCGCGCGGCTGAATGCGCGCGGCCTGCTCGCCACGTGGACGTTTCCGACCGGTGTCCTGACGCTGTCGGAAGCCTCGTCGAAGAAACGGGCGTCGCTGTGGATCCTCTGCGGACGCGAGGCGCTCGCGAACCACGATCCGGGCGGTCTCGATGTTCTTGACGCAAGCGCCGAGGATTTCCGCGACAGGCTGCTGCTCGAAAACCATACGCTCAAACGTGCGCTCACCGACCCGCGCCTGTTCAGCGGGATAGGCAACGCGTACTCCGACGAAATCCTGCATCGTGCACGGCTTTCGCCGCTGCTTCTGACGCAGCGCCTCGGTGCCGACCAGGTGGCCGGCCTTCATGCCGCCACGCGCGAAGTTCTCGAGGAATGGATCGAGCGGCTTCGCTCCCAGACCGGAGACGCATTTCCCGAGAAGGTCACTGCGTTCCGCCCGGAGATGGCTGTGCACGGCCGTTACGGAAAGCCCTGCCCGGTGTGCGCGAATCCGGTGCAGCGCATCGCGTATGCGGACAGCGAGACCAACTACTGCGCGGTCTGCCAGAACGAGGGCCGCCTGCTGTCCGATCGTGCGCTCGCACGGCTGATGCACGACGACTGGCCGCGAACGCTCGCCGAGCTCGAGGAAAAGCGGCAGCGGAGCCGGCTGACGCCGTAGCTCAGGACGCGCGCAGCGCCTGCACGACCGGCGCGCGCGCCGCGCGGATCGCCGGAAACAGACCGCCGACGAGCCCGATCGCGAGCGCCCATGCGAGGCCTTCGGCGATCAGCCCGGGACTCACGCGGAAATCGAATGCGACCTGCGAGAACGTGTTGAAGTTGAGCGTCGACAGCGACGCTCCGTTGCAATAGACCCACGCTGCGGCGGCGCCGATCACGCCGCCGAGCATCGCGAGCAGCAGCGCTTCGATCATGATCGAGACGACCACCGGCGTGCTGCCGAATCCGATCGCACGCAGCGTTGCGATCTCGACCTGGCGGCTGGCGACCGCGGAATACATGCAGTTGAGTGCGCCGAACGTCGCACCGACCGCCATGAACGACGAGACGATGTACCCGAGCACGTCGATCAGCGACGACAGCAGCTCCGACTGCTTCGCGTAGTACTGCGGCTCGCGCAGGACCTTGATCGAGAATCGAGGATCGGCGCCGATCGCGCGCACGAGATCGTCGAACGCAGACTCCGATTCGAGCCTTGCAGTCAGCGACTGGTAGCTCTGGCGCCGGAAGTTCGACATCGCGGTGGCCGCGTCGGCCCAGATCTCGGTCTCGTGCACGTCTCCGCCCGTGCGGAAGATTCCCGTCACGGTCCACTCGCTGTCGCGCAGCTTGAGGCGGCTTCCGACCTCGAGTCCGGCGAACTCGCCGGCGGCTTTCTGTCCGGCGATCACCTCGCGGCGCCCCGGCTCGAAGCGCCGGCCTTCGACGATCTCGATCTCGCTGCGGATCTCGAACGCCGTTCCCTCGACGCCGCGCACCGGAACGTTGTTGGGATCGGACTGGCCCTTGCGCGGAAGGTCGACCATCAGGACCAACTCGGCCGACGACAGCGGGCGGCCGCTCGCGGTCTGGCGGATTCCCGGCATTGCCGACAGCAGCACGGCCTGTTCGCGGGTGATGTCGCTCGACATCTCGGCGTCCGAGCCGGCGCGCAGCATGATCACGCGGTCGCTGCGTCCGGTGGATGCGAGCGTGTGCTGGAAGCCGCGCGACATCGCGAGCACCGAGACCAGCACGCCGACCACTCCGGCAATGCCGACGACGATCACGAGCGAGCTTCCGAGCCGCTGCGGGATCGTCCACAGGTTGACGAGCGTGATCTGCGCGATCTGCCGCAAAAGTGCGATGCCCGCCATCGTTGCCATCTTCATCTGCCCGCGAGCGCGTCGACGATCTTCAGGCGCCGCGCGCGAAGCGCCGGAGGAAGCCCGATGGCGACCGACAGCACGCTCGCGATGGCGATTGCGGCGAGCCACGTGGACGCCGAGACGAACAGCGGCGGGAAGCGACCGCCGGTCGAGCTGTTGAGCGCCGGCATGATCCCGACCGCGAAGCTCATGCCGATCGAGCATCCGAGAAGCATCAGCAGCCCGGCTTCGGCCAGCACCAGCGCGGTCACGCGCGCGTCCGAGAACCCGAGCGTCTTCAGTACTGCCATCTCCGGAATCCGCTCGCGCAGCGACTGCGCCATCGTGTTGCCGGTCAGCAGCAGGATCGTGAAGAACACGGCCGCAAGGATGCGTCGCACGAGCACGCCGATGTCGCCGATCTGCTTGGCGAAGCCGAGCGCGAATTCCTTTTCGGGCTGCGTGCGCGTCTCGTGCGGCGAATTCTGGAACATCCGGTCGATCTCCTGCGCGACGGCGTGCGGATCGGCCGACAGGCTCACCCGGATCGTGTACCAGCCTGTGGTTCCCGTGCCCGTCGCGCGCGCTTCGTCAAAGTACGCCGCGTTGATCAGCACCATGTCGGTGTTGCCGCGCACCGCCGGGTCGTCGGCGTCGATCGTGCCGACGAGGTCGAACTCCCAGTTCATGTCGCCGTCTTTCTTCGGATAGATCTCCGAGCTGATCGGCAGCTTCTGGCCGATCTTCCAGCCGAACCGCTCGACGAGGCGCTTGCCGGCAAGCGCGCCGGTTCGCGTCTCGATGGCGCGCTCGCGCTCGGCCGGCGGCACGACGAACTCCGAGTACATGTCGAGGTAGCGGGCCGGATCGGCGGCGATCACCGGGAACGCGTTGCTCTGGTTCTGGTACTTGCCGCCGAACCAGTCGCAGCCGACCGCCTCGGTGACGTCGCGCAGCTGCTCGATGCGGCCGCGATACGACTGCGGGAGAGACTCGATGAACGAATACCGGGAGATCGTCAGCAGCCGCCTCGCATCGGCGGTGTCCGCGCCGGCTTCGAACGCAAGCTGGACCGCCTGCAGCAGACCGAACAGCACGAACGCGATCACGACCGACAGCAGCGTCAGGATCGTGCGCGTCTTGCGGCGGAACAGCGCCGCCCACAGCAGCGGAAAGTACTTCATTGCGGATGGCTGATTGCGGCCGCGTGCGCGTCGAGCATCGATCCCTTGTCGAGATGGACGATCCGGCGCGCGTGGTCGGCAGCCTTCGGGTCGTGCGTAACCATGACGATGGTCTTGCCGTGGTCGCGATTGAGTGACTGCAGCAGAGAAAGAATGTCGTCGGCCGTGGCGCGGTCGAGATCGCCGGTCGGCTCGTCGCAGACCAGCAGCAGCGGATCCGAGACGAGCGCACGCGCAATCGCGACGCGCTGCTCCTGTCCGCCGGAAAGCTCGCGCGGCTTGTGCCCGGCGCGGTTTTCGAGGCCGACGAGCGTGAGCGCGATGAATGCGCGTTCGCGACGCTCGGCCGCCGGCAGGTCGGTCAGCAGCAGCGGCAGTTCGACGTTGCGCTGCGCCGACAGCGCCGGCAGCAGATTGTAGAACTGGAAGACGAATCCGACGTTCTGCGCGCGCCAGCGCGCGAGCTCGCCGCTCGTCATGCGGTCGATCCTCTGTCCGCCGACAACGATGACGCCCTCGGTCGGCACGTCGAGGCCTCCGATCAGGTTGAGCAGCGTCGTCTTGCCGGAGCCCGACGGTCCCATCAGCGCAACGAAGTCTCCGCGCGGAATGTCGAGGTCGACGTGGTGCAGCACTTCGATCGTCTCGCCGCCGCGGTGGTAGTGCTTGGTAAGGCCGCGTACCTCGACGAGCACGTCCGCCGCGGTGCCTCGCGGATGACCGTTCGCGTCCATCAGCCCGGTTCCGACAGCCGCACCGCGCTTCCGTCGCCGATTCCCTCGCCGGGAGAGACGACGACGCGCTCGCCGGCGGCGACGCCGCTCAGCACCTGGCGATCGTTCTGTGCGCTCTCGCCGAGCGTGACCGGACGTCGCCGTACGGTTCCATTGTCGTAGACGAGCACCGCTGAGGAGCCGCCTTCCGACAGCACGGCCTCGTTCGGGATCCATACGCCGCGCGCGATGGCTTCGCGGTCGGCGCCGAGGAACGCGACGCGCACGCCCATCTCCGGGACGATGCGCGGATCTTTCACCAGGATCGCGACGCGCACCTTGATCGTGGCCTTGCTGCGGTCGGCGGTCGGAATCACCGCGATCACTTTGCCCGGGATCTTCCAGTCCGGATACGCGTTGAGCGTGGCCTCGACCGGCTGCCCCGCCGTGACGCGGCCGATGAACGATTCGTTGACGTCGACTTCGATCTCGAGCGAATTCATGTCGACGATCGTGCCGATGCCGGTGCGCGTGAAGCCGCCGCCGGCGGAAATCGGCGAGATCATCTCGCCGGGCATCGCCGCCGTCTCGACGACGACACCGGAGAACGGCGCGCGAACTACCGTATTGTCGAGCTGGACCTGCGCGACGTCGACGGACTGCTCGGCGACCTGGATCTGCTGCACGGCATTGGCGAGGCGCGCCCGCAGCGTATCGCGGGCCGCGCGCGCCCGTTCCATGTCCTGCATCGCAGCGACTTTCTCGCGCGCCAGCGACTCCTGGCGCGCATAGTCGCGCTCGGACTGCGCGAGGTCGGCGCGAAGCACGTCGACCTCGGTGCGGGCGGCCTCGAGCTGGGCCTTCGCGAGGCTGAGCTGGGCTTTGGCTTCCGCGTCGTCGAGCCGGGCCAGCACGGCGCCGGCTTCGACGCGCATGCCTTCCTCGATCAGGACCTCGACGACCTTGCCGGTAATCTTGGAGGAGACGGTCGCCTCGAGCCGCGCGACGACGTAACCGCTGGCGTCGAGCACCGAGGTGTCGCCCGCAACTTCGGCGGCGGCGCGCGCAACGGCGGTCCGGACGACCGGCCGTTCCTTGACGCCGGTGAAAAACCAGAGGAGCCCGCCGCCAGCGACGAGAACCGCGGCGGCTGCGAGAAGCCTGCGCCGCGACGACGCGGGTGCGGAGCGACCGCTCGAGCGGTCGCGGTCGAGTCGGAGCCTGTCCACGAGCTGGGCCCGGTCTGTGTCGCGTTGTTCGGCCATGGCGCGTGGTCGAGCTCGCAAGATTGCTGCGGATCGGATGAGGACGCCAACGTTCGCGTGACTCGCCGAGAGCGTTGCACGAAGGGGAGGGCGGGAAGCTCTGATTACGCAGCGGGAGAGAAGACGGCAGCCGCATTAGCGACAGAATGTGATTTCCCCGCGGGAGGAGTGCCGGGGTTTCGCCTCATGCGCTGCCGTCCTCAGCCTGAAATTGTTCCTGCATCGATACTGCGCCAGCCGAAGCGACCGACCGGCCGAAGATCGGCGTCAAGCGCGCGCACGACGGCGAGGCGGCCGGGGTCGAAAGAAAGATCGAGGAAGAACGATGAAGGCCTGCGTGCAGACTAACGGACCTGTTACGAGACGTCGCCGCCGCTCTCGCCATTCCTGCCTCCGGGATCGATCGCATCCCGAGCCGCAACCCGCTGCAGTCCGGAACGGCCGCATCCTGCGCGCGCGGATGAGGCTTCGTCAATCGGCAATTCTGCGTTCGTGTGCAGGAGCGCGTGCAGAAGAATGTGCCCGACGTGCCTGTCCCGCGTCATATGTGACCGCGATTGCAGATCCCCCGGAAATCAGGGCAGCTCGATGTTCCACCCGGCGGCATCGTCGAACACGACATGCTCGACCACAAGCTGGTCGTGAAAAGCCTGATCTTCGCTGAGCCCGGGCGTCATCCATAGCCCCACCGGACTCTCCAGGAAGATCGTCGCGTACAGGGTAAGCGCCGCAAGATAGCGCCCGCGCTCGCTCGCGTGGTGCCCGTCGCGGCTCCACAGCTCGGCGTCCGGCTCGGCAAGTAGAATCTCGCGAAACACCCAGCCGATCGGTGCGACGGCGGCGTCGAGCTCGAACGCGATCGGAACGTAGCCGGTGCTGCCTTCAGGCTCGCCGCGCAGGTCGTCGTAATCGGCAAGCTCGGCGTCGCGATCGCGCCACGTCATGAAGAAGACCGTTCGGCCGGCGATTTCGCGATCGAGCGCGCGCGCACTCTGATAACCGCGCTCCTCGGAGATGCCGTCGCTCTGTTCCTGCAGCACGACGGTCTGCCAGTCTTTCGAATGAATCTTGGCGAGCGACGAACGCGACTCCGCGTGGGCCTGCAGCGTGAAGCCGTCGGCAGCAGAGACGCCGATGGCGACGTCGCGTCCGGCGGATCGTGCGAGCATGCGAAGCGGACTCTTGATCCCTTTCGTGAAGCTGTTGCCGACGAGCAGAAGGCTGTCGCGCGCATCGGCCCGGCTCGCACCGCACAGCACTGCGGCATGCAGGAACAGTCCGGCCGCTGCAAAGCGAACGATTCGGCGCATCGCGCGACAGTACCGCATCGTCACCGGAAGCGGAATGATCCGCGTTCGCAGATTTGCATTGCTGGCAAGTGCCGGCTTAACGCGGTGCTCGGTAAACCGGACGCCGCGCCCCCTTGGGGAGTTGCGTTCTCAACTGCAGGATGGACGCGCTGCGATGAATGAGCTGACCATCTGGACATACGACTGGGTTCCCGAAGGCCCGCGTGGTTTCGTGCGTGACCTGCGGCTGAGGTGGGCGTGCGAGGAATCCGGTCTGCGCTACTCAGTCCGTACGATTCCGTTCGATGGCCGCGAGACCAATCATCTCGCGCAGCAGCCATTCGGCCAGGTGCCGTTCCTCAAGGACGACGAAGTCGAGATATTCGAGAGCGGCGCCGGCCTGCTGCATCTCGCCCGGAAAAGCGAAAAGCTGATGCCGCGCGATCCGGCCGGAGAAGCGCAAACCGTGCAATGGACGATTGCTGCGCTCAACTCGATCGAGATGGTCACCGTACCGTGGTGGTTTCTGAAGATGTGCGGTGACGAGAAGAATCATCTTACCGAATGGGTGCGCAAGCGCCTCGATCAGCTGGAACTGGTATTGAGCGAGCGCGAATGGCTCGTCGCCGGGCGCTTCACCGTCGCAGACCTGTTGATGGCCGATGTTTTGCGCGTTCCGGACGTCCGCTCGTTCGGAGATCGGCCCGCCACCGAAGCCTACGTGGCTCGCGCAACCGATCGCGCCTCATTCCAGAAGGCCAGGGCCGACCAGATCAGCGAGTTCGAAGCAGCCGATCGGACCAGAGCCGAAGAAAGCTCGCCCTGACGATGGCGTCGGGGCTTTTCGGGATGCGGATCAGGGCGGGTTTGCCGAGGCGCCGGAGGGCTCGGGCCGGCCTGGCTGCCCCGGAGACCCGGGGAGTCGACCGCCGCGTCCGAAGACGATAGTGTTTGGGGCGAAGCGGAGGGGAAAGTGCCGGCCGCCAGACGGCTCCGCCGGCACCCGTGGACGACCAAATCAGTCCGAGAAGACATCTCGAGGAGCTATCGTGAAAAGAGAAATCATGTCCGTCATGTGTGCATCCATTCTGCTGGGTGCCACTTCCATGGCCTTTGCCGGAGCGCGGGGCGAACCGGAGGAAGCCGAAGAGATGCCGACCGCCGTTGCACCTGCGCCGGCCGTCGAAGCGGAGGAGATTCCTCCTCCCGGTTACTGGTACGTCGGTGTGGCCGGGCTGTACGGAATCGAGAACTTTCACTGCGATGCGGACGATGCGTGGGGCTACAACGTCCGCGGCGGACGCCGTTTCAATCGCTGGGCGGCAGCCGAAGTCCAGTTCGATCATCCGGTCAGCGAGTACGACGATGCCGACCATATCGACGGCTTCGGGCGGCTCGACGGCGACGTCAATGCCTGGGACGTCACGCTGAACGGCCGGTTCTACCCGATCCAAGGGCATTTCGAGCCGTACGCAGTCATCGGAGCGGGTTATGGGGAGGCGGATCTTCCCCACGATCAGAATCACGCTTTCGTTGCGAGATTCGGTCTCGGCATGGACTTTCCGATCGTCGAGCACTTCGGCGTCACTGTCGGCACCGACTATCTGCTCGGGACCGGGGCCATGTCCAAGTACGACCAGATCCTGATCAGCGCGGGCATATTCTTCATGTTCTGACCGGGTTCTTCTGCTGTGATCCATGCGGAATGGAATCCCCGCGCAAGCGGGGGTTCCATTCCGGCTTTAGAAGGGGGACGGCGAGCCTTTCGCCGCGACCGCCGCCGGCCTCCGGCGCCGGGCCGCGCAAGGCACCGCATTCAACGAGAGATTTCGCCAAGGCCGTGCCGGCCGATGTCGCACTGCGCAACACTGAAAAGCCTTTTCAGAACCCTGATAAACCCATATGTTCCGGGTGCGGGTTCACTGTAAGAGGACGAGGGGAGCGTCTGGCCAGTCGCCTCTCCGTCCACAGCCAGCGCGAAAGTTCGTGCAGTCGGGGATCATTAACCAAATGAACGTCTTCAAAAGCTCGTTTCGCCGGATGCTCGCGCCCTTTGCGGTCCTCGTCCTGGCAGGCGTGACCGTCCCGGCGGGAACCGCGCTCGCGTTCACGTGCTCGTCGAACGCCGACTGCAGCGACCGCGCAAACCAGTGCGACCCCGGCGCCAAGCCCTGCAACGACGGCATCTGCAGTCCGAACGATCCCGACGCGGACAACATCGGCTGCGTGCTGATACCGAACAACTTCAAGTGCGACGACGGCGTGTTCTGCAACGGCACCGAGTACTGCGACACCAACCACGGCTGCCGCATCCCTCCCGCGCCCGACTGCAACGACGACGTCGCGTGCACGGCCGACCGTTGCGACGAAGCGCAGAAGAAATGCACGCACACCAGGCGCAACAGCGCATGCAGCGACGGCCTGTTCTGCAACGGCACGGAAGTCTGCACCGCAACCGGCTGCGAGGCCGGCACCCCGCCCAACTGCAACGACAGCGTGACCTGCACGGCCGACGTCTGCGACGAGCTGCTGCTGCGCTGCGTGCACACGCCGAACAACGCTTCGTGCAGCGACGGCAACTTCTGCGACGGCGTCGAAGTCTGCGATGCCACGCAAGGCTGCAAGGCCGGCCCGCCGCCCAACTGCAACGACAACATCTCGTGCACGGCCGATTCCTGTTCGGAAGCGAACAAGGCCTGCGTGCACAACCCGAACAACTCGCTCTGCAACGACGGCCAGTTCTGCGACGGCGTCGAGACCTGCAGCCCGAGCCAGGGCTGCGTGCCGGGGACCGCGCCGAACTGCAACGACAACGTGACCTGCACGGCCGACACCTGCGACGAAGCCCACGACACGTGCGCGCACTCGCCCAACAACGGCGCCTGCAGTGACGGCGAGTTCTGCAACGGCATCGAGATCTGCAGCCCGACCCTGGGATGCCAGCCCGGAACCGGGCCGAGCTGCAACGACAACGTCGACTGCACCACCGACGTCTGCGTCGAAGCGAACGACACCTGCTCGCACACTCCGAGCAACGCGAAATGCAGCGACGGCCTGTTCTGCGACGGCGTCGAGGTCTGCAGCCCGACCCAGGGCTGCCAGCCCGGGACATCGCCGAACTGCAGCGACAACGTCGACTGCACGACCGACGCCTGCGTCGAATCGAACGACACCTGCTCGCACACCCCCAGCAATGCGGCCTGCAGCGACGGCCTGTTCTGCGACGGAATCGAGATCTGCAGCCCGACCAAGGGCTGCCAGCCCGCAACGCCGCCCAACTGCAACGACGACGTCACCTGCACCGTCGACGTCTGCGATGAGCAGAACGACCGCTGCTCGCACACCGCCGACCACTCGCTGTGCAGCAACAACCTGTTCTGCGACGGAATCGAGAGCTGCAACCCGCTGACCGGATGCCACGAAGGCACGCCGCCCAACTGTGCCGACAACGTCGACTGCACGCAGGACTTCTGCGACGAAGTCACCCACGGCTGCGGCCACCTGACGCATGACGAGCGCTGCACCGACGGCCTGTTCTGCAACGGCGCCGAGGTCTGCGACGCCCTGTTCGGCTGTCACCCGGGAACTCCGGTCGTCTGCTCCGACGACATCACGTGCACGACCGACACGTGCTCGGAGGCAGCCGACATGTGCGTGCACGTCGGCGACACTACGTCGTGCGGCAACTGCGTGCTCGAGGCCGCGTGCGGCGAGGAATGCGATCCGTGCGACCACGAGATCTGCGACAACTTCATCGATGATGACGGCGACGGCCTGATCGACTGCGCGGACCCCGACTGCGAAATGGGCGTGGCCAGCTGCGACGTCGATTGCGTGCTGCGCAACTCGTGCGTCGTGCTCAGCCGAGATCCGGCGGTGATCTCGTTCCCGACCGGCGGCGACCGGTCGGTCGACCGCTCGGCCGACGGTCCGGGCCGGTTCGCGTTCCACGGCAAGATGATCCCGATGTCGGACGTCGATCCGCTGCGCGACGGCTTCGTCGTCACGCTCATCAACGCCGAAGGCGAGATCTTCCGCGCCGAAGTAAAGCCCGCCGACATCGAAGCCAGGAGCACCAAGCGTTACGCGTACCGTGCGAGCGACAAGGAAGCCGTCCAGCGCGACGGCGGCATTGCGCGCCTCAGCATCCGGGTTCGCACCGAATCCGGCGTGGTCGGCTACGGAATCCGCGTCGAAGCCTACGGAGACTTCTCGCGCGCGACGCTTCCCGAGATGACGACGCAGGCCTACCTCGGCGACGACGTCGGCTTCGTGACCGCAACATGGTCCGGCGAAGTCGGACACTGGAAGCTCGCACCGAAGGATTACGACGGCGGGCTGCAGTAACGTGGCGGCTGGCAGCCGCGGCTTCGTGGAGACGCGCGGCGGCCACGAGATCCTGAGAGAGATCCGAAAAAGCGACCCGCTTACGATGCCGGCTCCGCAAGAGTAGCCGGCGCAGGCTGCGGCGCCCGCTGCGACCGCCGCAGCAGCACGTAGAACACCGGCGTCAGGAACAGGCCTAGCGCCGTCACGCCGAGCATTCCGCTGAAGACCGTGGTCCCGAGCGACCGGCGCATCTCGAAGCCCGGTCCGGTCGCGCTGACGAGCGGCAGCACGCCGAGAATGAACGCGAACGACGTCATCAGGATCGGCCTGAGGCGAAGACGCGCGGCCTCGACTGCCGCCGCGAAGCGGTCCCGGCCTTCGTCCTCCTGCTGCTGCCTTGCGAACTCGACGATCAGCACCGCGTTCTTGGCCGCAAGCCCGATCAGCACGATGAAGCCGATCTGCGTGATGAGGTTGTTGTCCATCCCGCGCAGCCAGTTGCCGAACAGCGCGAACGGCAGGCACATCGGCGCGATCAGGATGATCGCGAGCGGCAGTGACCAGCTCTCGTACTCGGCGGCGTGCACGAGGAAGACGAACAGCACGCACAGCGGAAACAGGAAAATCGCGGTGTTGCCGGCGAGCTTGGCCTGGTACGCGATGTCGGTCCACGCGATCGACATCCCGCGCGGCAGGGTCTGGTCGGCAAGCTGCTCCATCGTCGCGATCGCCGTGCCCTGGCTTCCGCCCGGTGCGGCGTCGCCGTTGACCTCCGCCGACGGCATCATGTTGTAGCGCACCACCCGATCCGGCGCGTTCTTCCACTTGACGTCGAGCAGCGATCCGAGCGGCACCATGTCGCCTGCGGTGTTTCGCGTCTTGAGGCCCCACACTTCTTCGGGCTCGGCACGAAATCGGCCTTCGGCCTGCGCGCGCACCTGGAACGTCCGACCGAAGCGGTTGAAGTCGTTGACGTAGATCGAGCCGAGATAGACCTGCAGCGTGTTGAAGATGTTCTCGAGCGGAACGCCGAGCTTGCGCGCCTTGACGCGGTCGATGTCGGCGAACAGCTGGCTGGTGGATGCGCGGAACGTCGTGAACACGCGTGCGACATCCGGATTGTGGCGCGCGGCGTCGATGTATTCGTCGGTGGCCGCCTGAAGCGCACGCGGCCCCTGGCCTTCGCGGTCCTGCACGAGGAGCTTGAAGCCGCCGCCGGTTCCGAGGCCCTGCACCGGCGGCGGCGGAATCACGAAGATGTCCGCATCGGTGATTTCCGAAAGGCGCTTCTGCAGCGTGCCGATCAGCTCGACCGCGCTCGGGCCGTGGGTCCTTTCCTCGAATGGTTTCGGCCCGATGAAGATCGCTCCGGCGTTCGAGCTGTTGGCGCGCGTCGCTCCGGAGAACCCGGCGAACTGGACCGCGAAGTTGATGCCGGGGGTCGCCAGGATGATCTCGCCCGCGCGGTGCACGACCTCATCGGTGCGCTCGAGCGACGCGCCGTCGGGAAGCTGGATCGCGGCGATCAGATAGCCCTTGTCCTGCGCCGGAATGAAGCCGGTCGGGATCGCGCGAAATCCGATGACGGTCAGCACCAGAAGCGCGGCGTAGCCCGCCAGGGCGACAAGTCCGCGGCGCGTAATCCATGCGACGCCGCGCGAGTACGCACCCGTCATGCGTTCGAACCCGCGGTTGAATGCCGCGAAGAAGCGCCCGAGCAGTCGATCCCACAGCTTGCCGAACCAGTCCTTCTCGGCGCCGTGGGGCTGCAGCAGCAGCGCGCACATGGCCGGGCTGAGCGTCAGCGAGTTGAACGCCGAGAGCATCGTGGCCACGGCAATCGTCAGAGAGAACTGACGGTAGAACGCGCCGGAGATTCCTCCGAGGAACGCCGTCGGAACGAACACTGCCGACAGGCCGAACGCGATCGCGATGACTGCGCCGGTCACTTCGTCCATCGCCTTGCGCGCGGCGTCGCGCGGCGACAGCCCTTCGGCGATGTGGCGCTCGACGTTTTCGACCACGACGATCGCGTCGTCGACGACGATGCCGATGGCGAGCACCAGCCCGAACAGCGACAGCATGTTCAGCGAAAAACCGAACAGCGCGAGCGCCGCAAAGGTGCCGACGAGAGAGACCGGAATCGCAAGCAGCGGAATCAGCGTCGCGCGCCACGTCTGCAGGAAGAGCAGGACCACGAGCACGACCAGCCCGACGGCTTCGAACAGCGTATGCAGTACCTCGTTGATCGATTCGCGGACGAAGACCGTCGGGTTGTAGACGATCGCGTATTCGATGCCCTCCGGGAAGCTCTTCGAGAGCTCTTTCATCGTGTGTTCGACGGCGTCCGACGTGGCGAGCGCGTTCGAGCCGGGGCGCTGGGCGACCGCCATGGCCACCGCCGGCTCGTTGTTCAGGTAGCTGTTGACCGAATAGTCGCGCGCGCCGAGCTCGATGCGCGCGACGTCGCGAACGCGGGTCACGCGGCCGTCGGCGCCGGTCTTGACGATGATGTTCTCGAACTGCTCCGGCTCGAGCAGGCGTCCGAGCGTCGTCACCTGGATCTGGAACGCATGTCCGGCTGGGACCGGCGGCTGGCCGATCACGCCCGACGCAACCTGGATGTTCTGCGACTGGAGCGCGGCGACGACGTCGCTGGCCGCGAGGTCGCGGCTCGTCATCCGTCCGGGATCGAGCCAGACGCGCATGCTGTACTCGCGAAGTCCGAACATCGTGACCTCGCCGACGCCGTCGATGCGCTTGAGCACGTCGCGCACCTGGATCAGCCCGTAGTTGCCGATGTAGAGCTGGTCGTAACGTTTGGACGGAGAGCGCAGGTGCACGACCATCAGCAGGTCGGGCGAAGACTTGAGCGTGGTCACGCCGATGCGGCGAACGTCTTCCGGAAGGCGCGGCTCGGCGATCGCGACGCGGTTCTGGACGAGCACCTGGGCCTTGTCGAGGTTGGTGCCAAGCCGGAACGTGATCGTCAGCGTCATGTTGCCGTCGGTCGTGCTCTGCGACGACATGTACAGCATGTCTTCGACGCCGTTGACTTCCTGTTCGATCGGCGTCGCGACGGTGTCTGCGACGACCTGCGGCGATGCGCCGGGATAGGACGCCTGTACGAGGATCGTCGGCGGGACCACGTCGGGATACTGCGCGACCGGCAGCGTCGTGTACGCGATGCCGCCGAGCAGAACCGTGACGATCGACAGCACCGCGGCAAAGATCGGGCGATCGATGAAGAAGCTCGAGATGTTCATCGGCCGGCGCTTTGCGGCTGCGCGGGCGGAGCCGCGGCTGCCGCCGGCGACGGTGCAGGCTCGATCTTCTGGCGCTCGGGATCGACGGGCTGGCCCGACTTGACGCGCTGGATGCCGCTCGTGATCACCCAGTCGTCCGTCGACAGTCCGTCGCGTACGACGCGCAGCCCGTCGATCAGCACTCCCGCCTGGATCTTGCGGTACTGCGCACGGTTCTCATTGTCGACGACCCAGACGAATTTCTGCGACTGGTCGCTGACGATCGCCTCGTCGGGAATCTGCACGGCCTGGAACTTTCCGCTTCCGATCAGACGCAGGCGCGCGAACAGCCCGGGCGCCAGCCTGAGGTCCGGATTCGGCAGCTCGGCGCGCGCAACCATCGTTCCGGTCGACGGGTCGAGCTGATTGTCGACGAAATCCATCGAGCCTTCGCGTGGAAAGCCTTCCTCGTCGCCGATGCCGACCCACACCGGATTGCGATGCTCGCGCGAGCTCGGGCGCTCTCCCGTCTGCGCGAGATGGGTGTACTTGAGGTACGCGCGTTCGTCGGCATCGAAGTACGCGTAGATCGGATCGAGCGAGACGATGGTGGCAAGCAGCGTGCTCTGGGCGCCGTTGCCGCCGCTGATGAGGTTGCCCTGCGTGACGAGGCGGCGGCCGATCCGGCCGCCGATGGGCGCGGTGATTTCCGTGAACTCGACGTCGAGCTTTGCCGCGTCGACGGCGGCCTCGGCCTGCTCGACGTTCGCTTCGGCCTGGTGAAGATTCGATTCGCGGATATCGGCGTCTTCCTGCGAGATCGCGTGGCTCCGGATCAGCTCGTTGGCTCGCGCACGATTCTTGGCGGCAATGTCGAGCCGGGATTTTGCAAGCGCGAGGTCGGCTTCCGCGCTGCGCAGCGTCGCCTCATACGGCCGCGGATCGATCAGCATCAGCAGATCGCCTTTCTTCACGATCGCGCCGTCGTGGAACAGAACCGCCTGAAGATAACCGCTGACGCGCGCGCGGACCTCGACCGAATCGGTGGCTTCGAGGCGCGCGGTGTAGTCGTCCCATTCGGTGACTTCCCTGGCGATCGGCTGGGCAATGGTGACTTTTGGAGCGGGCGGCGGCGGCGGGGCAGGGCGGCTGCACGCCGACATGGCTGCGATCAGCAGCAGGTCGATGGAAAGGAGTCGGAGGATGTTGCCGCGATATCGCAAAGAAACCTCGAGAGTGGCCAGGATAACTTGCGCTTCGGGTGCCGATCCGAAGCGTGGCACCTTCAGATAGGTATTGCAGGCAGCGTGCCAGCCGCAAGCCCGCGCGCGCGAGCCTCACCTGCGTGGGGTGGTCAAGCTGTCGCGTAACGCTTGTCGTGTCTGCGGCAGTCGCATACCTGAGCCGTCGCATGTTCGAATCCGCAGAAATCGGCCACCGGCTGGAGAAGGGACAATACAAGCGAGAGGAGCCGGCGCTCAGGCAGTCCCTGCTCGAAGCGCAGTACGAGCTGCTGCGCGCGGCGCACATTCCAGTGGTCGTCCTCGTCGCCGGTGCAGACGGCGCCGGCAAGGGCGAGACCGTCAACCTGTTCAATCAGTGGATGGATCCGCGTCACATCCATGCGCATGCGTTCGGTCAACCGACCGAAGAGGAAGCCGAGCGTCCGCCGATGTGGCGCTTCTGGCAGGCGCTGCCGCCCAAAGGCCGCATCGGCATCCTGTTCGGCTCCTGGTACACGCAGCCGATCCTCGACCGCGTGATGCACGGCAGCAAGCGCGCGGAGTTCGAGCGCGAGCTCGAGCGCATCCGCCGGCTCGAGACGATGCTGGCGGCCGAAGGCACGGTCCTGGTCAAGCTCTGGTTCCATCTTTCCAGATCGGCGCAGCGCGATCGTCTGAAGAAGCTTTCGTCCGACAAGAGGACGGCGTGGCGTGTCACGTCGGTCGAGCGCAAGCGATTCAAACACTTCGACGAGTTTCGCGAGACCAGCGAGGAAGCGCTGCGGATGACGAGCACGGGCGTTGCGCCGTGGCAGGTGATCGACGGATCCGACGACGAGTACCGCGCGTTGACTGCCGGCAACCTGCTGCTGGACGCTCTTCGCTGCCGGCCAGCCGGCAGCGCAGCTCCGCCGACCGTTTCCCAGACCGCCGTTGCCAAGCCGCCAATCGACGGCCGCGATCTGCTGAACACGCTCGACTACACGGCCACGCTTCCCAGGAAGAAGTATTCGAAGAAGCTCGAATCGCTTCAGGGCCGACTCGCGCTCCTGATGCGGTCGAAGAAGATGCGCCGGCGTTCGCTGATCGTCGTCTTCGAGGGAATGGACGCCGCCGGCAAGGGCAGCGCGATCCGCCGCGTGACGCAGGCGCTCGATGCGCGATCCTACCACGTGATACCGATTGCCGCGCCGACCGACGAAGAGCGCGCGCAACCGTACCTGTGGCGCTTCTGGCGGCACATCCCCCGGCACGACGCCGCGGTCATCTTCGACCGCTCGTGGTACGGGCGGGTTCTCGTCGAACGCGTCGAAGGGTTTGCTGCCGAGCCCGACTGGATGCGCGCCTACAGTGAGATCAACGACTTCGAGTCGCAGCTTGCCGAGAGCGGCACCGTGCTGCTCAAGTTCTGGCTTGCCATCACGCCGGAGGAGCAGCTCCGCCGATTCAAGGAGCGCGAGGAGATTCCGTTCAAGCGCTTCAAGATCACGCAGGAAGACTGGCGCAATCGCGACAAGTGGCCGGAGTACGAGCGCGCGGTCTGCGACATGATCGAGCAGACGTCGACCGACGTAGCCCCGTGGGACCTGATCGCCGCCAACGACAAGCTGCACGCGCGCGTCGAGGTCCTGCGCCGCATCTGCGAGCGGATCGAAGCGGCGCCCTGAGCCGTTCCAGTCGTGGACCGACGGAGCGCGGGCGCCGCTCTGCGCCGTTCCACTCGCGATCGACGGAGCGTGGCGGTCGCCATCTGCGCCCGCCTTGACTCTCGACGCGTGCCGCGAAATGTCGGCCGCATGGCCGCACAGAAACAGGCCGCGCTGATCATCGGCGCCGGAGACTCGACCGGCGGCGCCATCGCGCGTCGTTTTGCGCGCGAAGGCTACGTTGCATGCGTTACGCGCCGCGACGGCAGCAAGCTCGAGCCGCTCGTTCGCGAGATCCGGGAAGCCGGCGGCGAAGCCGAAGGCTTCGCGTCCGATGCGCGAAAGGAAGAGCAGGTTGCGGAGCTCGTCGAGCGCATCGAGACCGGCATCGGACCGATCGAAGTCTACGTCTTCAACATCGGCGCCAACGTGCCGAGCAGCATCCTCGACGAGACGCCGCGCAAGTATTTCAAGATCTGGGAGATGGCGTGCTTCTCGGCGTTCCTTACGGCGCAGGCGGTTGCGCGCCGCATGGCTGCGCGCGAACGCGGGACGATCCTGTTTACCGGCGCCACGGCGTCGCTGCGCGGCTCGGCAGGGTTCGGCGCGTTCTCGGGCGCCAAGCATGCGCTTCGCGCGCTCGCCCAGAGCATGGCGCGCGAGCTCGGCCCGAAGAACATCCATGTCGCGCACGTCGTCGTCGACGGAGCGATCGACACCGCGTTCATCCGCGACAACTTCCCGGCCAGGTACGCGCAGAAGGACCAGGACGGGATCCTCAATCCGGATCACATCGCCGAGAACTACTGGAATCTCCACAAGCAGCCACGCGACGCCTGGACCTTCGAGCTCGACCTGCGACCGTGGATCGAGAGCTGGTGACAGCGAACGTAAAATCGAGAGCTGGTGACAGCGAACATTGGAATCGAGAGCTGGTGACAGCGAACGTAAGAGAAGGGGAAAGCCGGTGACCGCCATGCAGAAGACAGTCGAGTTTTATTTCGATTTCGGCAGCCCGACGACGTATCTCGCATGGACTCAGCTCCCGAAGCTGTGCGCCGATGAAGGCGCCATGCTCATCTACAAGCCGATGCTGCTTGGCGGCGTATTCCAGGCGACCGGCAACGCGTCGCCGGCGACGATTCCGGCCAAGGGCGCCTACATGGGCGCGGATCTGGCACGTTTCGCGCGCCGCTACGACGTGCCGTTCGCGTTCAACCCGCATTTCCCGATCAACACGCTGACGATGATGCGGATTGCGACCGGCGTGGTGGTGTCGCGGCCGGCGGATGTCGACCGTTTTCTTGGCGCCGTGTTCCGCGCGATGTGGGTCGACGGCCGCAATCTCGGAGACCTCGACGTTCTCTCGCAGGTTCTCGACGAGAGCGGGCTGCCCGCCGGCGAGCTTCTCGCGATGGCGTCCGACGCAAAAGTAAAGGGCGCGCTCAAGGCCGAGACCGAAAATGCGGTCGCGCGCGGGATCTTCGGTGCGCCGTCGATGTTCGTCGGCGATGAGCTGTTCTTCGGACAGGACCGGCTCGACTTCGTGCGCGAGGCGCTGCGGGCGCGCTGACGAGTCGGTTCATGGCCGGCAGTATGTCGCCGTGCCGACGGGATGGGGCGGCTGGCCGAAGGAATTTTCGCCCGACATGTCCGGAGCGACGTACGGAAGCGCTCTGTTCGTATTCGCCCTCCCATAAGAACTGGCACAGTCGATGATGCACTTTCGCCCGCATGGAACCCGCAACTGCTCTGCTTCACACGCGCGGCGCGATGCCCGATCGGTTGAAGCCTGTGTCACTGTTGGCAGCCTTTCTTCGCGGTTCGATCCCGCGATCGGGTCGAGAAAGTGAAAAAACTCGCTCGATGCATTGTCGCTCGGGTGCTCCTTCGTACGCTGATTCCTTGAGCCGCGGTCCTCGCGGCCTTCCGAGGAGACTCGACCATGAGCACACGTTCTGTCTGGCGCCTCACGTGTTCGGCCGCGGTGATCGCTCTTGCCCTTTCGAGCCAGGCCCTGGCGGCCCCGTGCCACCGCGAGTGCCGCCGTGACGCGAAGGCATGCACTGCCGCGATTCATCCGACCATGATGGACTGCAGGGACCAGTGCTGGTCGACCGCCATGCGCGCGGATCTGGCCGCGTGCATCGGCGGCTGCAAAGAGGTGAAGACGACGTCGCGCAGCACGTGTCGCAGCGGCATCTCGAGCTGCGTCCTCAACTGCGAGCTCGGCATTGCCGACCCGCCGCAGGAGCCGTCGGACGACTCGTCCGACAATCCGCCGGACGACCTGTCGAACCCGCCCGACGATCCGTCACAGGAGCCATCGGACGGCGACGATAGCGGCGACAACAATGCCGGGCAGGACAATTCCGCGAGCTGCTTCGGCCAGTGCGGGCAGCAGCTCGGCCAGTGCGCACACGACGTCGCGTCGGGCGGCAACGACTGCATCAAAGCGTGTGCGAAGGGCACCGATCGCCAGAGCTGCATCAGGAGCTGCACGTCGGGCGCACACGATACGGCTCAGACATGCAAGGACGAGGGTAGAAGCTGCCGCGAAGAGTGCGGCGGCGTCGAGGGCTCGACGACGACGATCCAGTCGCTCCCGACGACGACGCTGGGAAACAACACGACGACGACGCTCGGCGAGGTCGCGACCACGACGCTCCCCGGTGCGACGACGACGCTGGCCGAGGTAACGACTACGACGCTTTCGCAGCCGACGACCACGCTTGCGGAACCGACGACTACGCTCGTCGAACCGACGACGACTCTCGGCCAGGCGACGACGACGCTCGCCGAACCGACGTCGACGACACTGTCCGAGCCGACGACCACGCTATCCGAGCCGACGACGACCATGACGGAGCCGACCACGACGCTGACGGAGCCGACGACGACCACGACGATGCCGGCGACGTCAATGGCGTTGTCGCGCCATCATGGGTCACTGCTTCGCACTCGCCACTGACGCGACTTCGGAGTTACGTCGCCGCTCCCACCAGCATCGGCTTGGTCGTCGGCGCCGGCGAGCCTCCGGCCGGCTCCACTGTAACGGCGAACGCTTTGACACCGGTTCCCGCAGGTAGCGGCGGATTCATCACGACCGCATTGCCCTGGGCGTCCGGCGTGAACACGCCGGCAGGAAGCGGCGCACCGTCCGGCGGAATGAGCCACAGCTCGTATGCACTGCCTGCCGCAAGCGGCGGCAGGTTGTTTGCGACGAACAGAAGATTCGCGCGCTCGGCAACGTAGATCGCCTTGCCCTGCGGCTGCGGTTTCTCCTCGGTCGACACCAGCGTGACGTGCCTGGCTCCGGGTGCGGTGAACGCAGCGAGCATCTCGCGCGCTTTCGCAATCTCCGTGCGGCCTTCGACGTACTTCGTCTGAAGCTCCGCAAGCTGCTTTTCGAGGCTGATCCGCTGCTGCTCGAGTGCAGCATGCTGCTGCTCGAGAACGCTCTGACGCTGTTCGAGAACGTTGCTTCTCTCCCACGTCGCGGCAGCAACGAGCACGGCGGCTGCGGCCGCCACCCAGCCGACCGGCCCCCACGCCGAACGGCGGGCGAGCGGCATGACCTTCGGCCCGAGCGTCGTTTTCGGCTCGTTCGCAATCGCCGTCAGAAGCCGTTCGCGCGCGCGCGCAGGCGCGCTTGCATCCGACTGCGACAGCGCCAGCCGTGCGACGTCGCTGCGAAGGCGCTCGAGCTCGGCGCGGCATTCCGCGCAGCTCGCGAGATGGCGCTCGAGCGCGATGCGTGCGGCGCCGTCGAGCACCCCGAGCGCGTAGAGGGTAAGGTCTTCGGTATACTGCTCGTGCGTCGTCATACGCTCAGAGCCTCCCGAAGATGAAGCACCGCCGACCGGATGCGCGTCTTGATCGTCCCGATCGGCTCGCCGGTCTTCTGTGCGATTTCGGTGTGAGTCAGCCCGTCGAAGAACGCCATCTCGAGCGCGCTGCGCTGCTGTGCAGGAATGTTCTCGAGCACGCCGCGGATCTTTCCGAGGAATCTTCCGTTGTCGGCCGATTCGGCGAAGTCGGTGACGAGGGGGACGTCGATGTCGTCGATGTCGACCTGCGGTCGGCGCTTGCGAAGGATGTCGACCGCGCGGTTGCGCGAGATCATCGCGAGCCAGCCGGCAAGACTGCCGCGCCCGGCTTCGAAAGACTCCGGGGTGCGCCAGAGTTGCAGAAACACCTCCTGCAGGACGTCTTCGGCGGCTTCGGCATTGCCGAGCACCCTCGAGGCCACGCCGTAAACGACCGGCGAATAACGGTCGTAGAGCTGCGCCATCGCCTTCTCGTCGCCGGAGCGGACGCGAGTGACGAGCACGGAGTCGGCCACATCTTCCTTGAGGTCTGCTCTGGGCAAACGCTGCTCTTCCTCCTTCCCGTACGGATCAGCCGGCCGGACGGATTGCAGGAAGCAGATAATTTCCTCCGACACCAGTGGTCGTCGGGTAACTTTTGACGGGTTCAGTTTCGGGACGAAGCAACATCGTCGATTCGTCGCGAACGTCGTCGGCGCTTCAAAAATTGTTGCTGGCCACCCCCCGGCATGGCACGGTGTTGCTTCGGACGGGGGACGGCGTCTGCGAGGGCTGCGTCTGTCCGGCTCAGGGGGTTCCAGGTGACAAATCTCAATGTTCGTTGCCGCGGATTGGCGGCCGCGTCTTTCGCATTTCTCGTGATCGCGGCACCGACGGCGGCGCGGGCCGCGGGCAAACTCGAAATGAGGGCGGGCAATCGTGCGCTTGCCGCATCGGCCCGGGGTCTCGCCAAAGGCGGTCAACTCGTCGTCAAGGGAGTGATGCTCCAGGGCGAGGCGATCGCTTCCACGCTCGACCTGGAACGCTTCGACGTGTGGCGACCGGACGCAGTCATCGAGATCGACGGCCAGCGCGCAGCGGTGCCGACCACTGCGTACTTCCGCGGCAAGGTCAGCGGGGACGATTCCTCCATGGCCGTGATCTCGATTCGCGAGAGCGGCGAGATTCAGGGCACGGTGAACAAGGGCGGGCACACGTGGCTCGTCGGCAAGGGACGCAGCCAGCGAGGGCTTCACTCGCGAAGCGTGAAGATGGACGACGTCCCGGCGTTCGAGTGCGGGAACGACGACCGGTTCTCGCCGAGCGAACGGCTCGGCGTCGACGTCGATTCGGCTGCCTCGCTCACGAGCGGAACGGTCCTCGACCAGCCGCATGTCGCCAACATCGCGATCGAGACCGACTACGAGTACTACGCAAAGTTCAACAACACGGCCAATGCGCTCGACTACATGGCCGACCTCGTCGGCTACGCCGACGTAACCTACTCGCGCGAAATCAACACCGACATGCAGATCGGCTTCACGCGCCTGTTTACCGAGGACAACGATCCGTACTCGACGTCGCCCGCAAGCACGAGCGCGCTGCTGGACGAGCTCAGCAATTACTGGAATGCGAACATGAAGAGCGTGGGTCGCACGCTCGTGCAGATGCTGTCGGGAAAGAATCTCGGCGGCGGCATCGCGTATATCGGCGTGCTCTGCGACAATTACCTGAGCGGCGGCTCGGCCGACTACGGCCTTTCGTCGAGCCTCGGCATGAACTTCAACTGGGACGGCGACCAGAGCCACAATCCCGCGAGCGTGGTCTGGGATATCTACGTGATGCAGCACGAGATCGGCCACAACTTCAATTCCCCGCACGCCCACGACTACTGCAATATCGGCGGCAGTGCGCTGCCGATCGACAACTGCTGGACCGGCTGCCAGGCGGGCGCGACCGTCGGCCTGCCGTCGTGCACGTCGCCGACACCGTTCTTCACGAGCGGCGGCGGCCAGGGAACCATCATGAGCTACTGCCACCAGCAAGGTGGCTACGGCGCGATCGCGATGACGTTCGGCGAGGGCCATACATGCGGCACGCTTCCCGGCCGCGAGGCCAGCCGCATGGCCGCGTTCGTCAATTCGCAGGCTGCGTCGTTCCCGACCTGCTTTGCCGCCCCGACGTGCGGCAACGGAAGGCTCGATGCGGGCGAGCAGTGCGACGGCGTCAATCTGGCCGGCGCGACGTGCGCGAGCCGCGGTTTCGTCAGCGGATCACTCTCGTGCTCGGCCACGTGCACCTTCAATACGTCCCAGTGCAGCAACTGTGGAAACAACGTCATCAACGCGGGTGAATTCTGCGACGGTACCGCTCTCGGCGGCGGCACGTGCACGCAGCAAGGCTGCTCCGGCGGCGGAACGCTCGCGTGCAACTCGACGTGCACCGCGTACGACAAGACCGGCTGCCTCAGCTGCCCGCCATGCAACGGCAACCACATCTGCGATGCCGGAGAGGACTGCACGGGATGTCCTTCCGACTGCATCGGCGGCTCGACTACCGGTGCCGTCTGCGGCAACGGGAAGTGCGAAGCCGGCAACGGCGAGGATTGCGTGTCGTGTCCGTCCGACTGCAACGGCACGCAGGGCGGGAAGCCGCAGAACCGTTACTGCTGCGGCGACGGCTCGGGCTCGGGTCCGATCCCGTGCAGCGACAGCCGCTGCACTGCGAGCGGGCGCACCTGCACGACCGTGCCGTCGGTGCCGACGAGCTACTGCTGCGGCAACGACATCTGCCAAGCGTCGGAAAACTGTTCCAATTGTGCGACCGATTGCGCGGCCGCCAGCGAAACCTGCGGCAACGGCCTCGACGACAACTGCAACGGCAAGATCGATTGTCTCGACGCCGCCTGCAGCACGCTGCCGGCGTGCGTGTGCAAGTCGACAGGAGTCAGCTGCACGGCGGGCAGCCAGTGCTGCTCGGGATCGTGCCGCACCAAGGGCAAGAACGCGGGCACCTGCAACTGAGCAGATCGAAGCGCGCGGAGTGAGAATGGCTCTTCGCAGGTTTGTGTGGGTGCTTCGGGTTCCCGAGCCGAGCGAGCGGCCGCCATCGCCCGACATTCCGCGGGGAATGTTCGCCGGCGGCTCAGTTCGGTCCAGGCTGCGACGTCGTTCCTAGCCCGTTGAACAGGCTCGACGAGTAGACGGTGCCGACGACGTTGCTGAACCCGGGGCTAGCGGCCGTAAGGTATTCCCACGAGAAGCCCGGCACCTGCTTCCGCAGGCGCTCGAAGTAGAATTTGCGCGGCAGGCCGGTGCCGTGCGAGCTGGCTGCGATTCCCTGGTACTTCAGCTGCGTCGCAAACGTCTTCGCCGAGCCGATCAGATACCAGTTCAGATTGTTCGGCGAGACGTAGCCTTCGCATGTCGTATTGGTCGTTGCCGTCGACTTGCAGCGCAGCCGGAAGAACGTCATGCCTTCGGAGTTCACGCCGAGCTGCTCGGTCGAGTATGACGTGGTTCCCCAGCCGGTTCCGGTTCCGGTGCGCCACTGGATGCGCGGCTGATTGTCGTCGCCGGTCGTGCACACGGCAAAGTACGGCGTCGTCGTGCTGGTGCGGCCGGCGCGCGCCATCAGGCAGCCTTTGGTCATCTGGGCGCCGACGTGCGACTCGGACTGCGAGATATTGGCTTCCCAGTACGACCAGTTGCCGCTGACGTCGATGTTGCCGGTGGACGGGCCGATCTCGCGGAAGAAGAATCCGGAGTCGGCGTTGTTGTCGATGTCTTCGGTATTGACGAGCAGCGAGATGCCGTTGGCCGCAGTTTCGGCTGCGGTCGGGCACGTGCCGGTGATGCATTCGAACGGCCACAGGTTGGAGTTGTGCGTCTCTGCCCACGTGTCCTGGTGGTAGTTGACCTTGTCGGTCGCGAGAAAATGGACGGCGTTGGCCTTGGCGGCCGCGAAGCTCGCGCTGTCGTTGAGGTTGTAGCAGCGGCCGACGAAGCCCGCGCTGTTGATGGCCAGGCTTTCGGCCGCATTGACGCCGTCGTGGTTGAAGAAGATACGGAAGCTCTGCGTGCTCTGGGTTGCCCAGTTGCCGGCGACGAACGCCATGCGGGCCGGATCGATCGCGGCGCCGGCGGTGCTCGCATACTGGTCGATGTTGCCGGTGAGCACGACGAAGTAGCGGCCCGTCATCTCGGTCAGGCTCGGCCAGCGGCACGTTCCCTTGACCGATTGCTGGAGCGTCGTTGCCGCCGGACACTCTGCCATGAGGTCTGCCGGCTTCTTCGCGAGCGAGCCGAGCCAGGCCGCGAGCACGGCATCGAGCGTCGCGCGGTCGTGACCGGCCGTGAACGCTTCCTTCAGGTCGATGAAGATCGTGATGACCTCGTGGTTCGGGTTGACGTCGTGCTCGGCCGTGATGTTGCGAAGGCATCCGCTGAGCGTCCGGCAGCGGTTGTTGGTGCTGTCGGAGTCGTGGAAGACCTGGAAGTCGCCGGCGGTGCCGGTCATGTGAATGTCGAGCTCGAGCGAATGCACGCGATGGTAGACGAGCTGGTCGCCGATGCTTTCGATCCTCTGGTACGAGTTGTGCGACGACTTGGCGCGGACCTGGTTGTAGAGCGGTCCCGTGTACGGGCCGGTGGCTGCGGCAGAAAGCGTCGCGCTCCCCGCGATCGAGCAGGAAATCAGGTACACGGCTGCGGCGCGTCGGCTGGAACGGAACATCACTGTGCGGGTCACCCCTTTCGATCGAGAGAAATCCGGGACAGACACCGATTTTCAGAAATCGGTGTCTGTCCCCGATTTCCGTCGGCAGCCGCCGGTGCGATCTGGCGAGCGAAGCCGTCTGGACGAACGAATCGCAGCGGATATCAAGCCGGCGGGCAATGCGTCAAGGCGCAGTGCGCAAGCGGAGTTTCGTAAGAAGTCCGAATCCGGCGCGCACCGCGCCGCGGCGCGCGGTATTGGCTATGCTGCTTTGGTCACCGCGAGGCCGGCCATCTTTCCATCGGCGCGCCACGCTTCGAGGATGCCGATGAACTCCGGCGATCCGGTGCCGCCGCCGTAGAACCCGTTCTGGACGCTGCGCTCGGACAGCTTGCCCTCGTTGTTGTAGTAGCCGGGCGTGCAGTTCTCGAGGAACTCCATCCCCGCGCCGGCCTTCTCGATGCAGCGATCGATCCACTGCCGCACCGCTTCCTCGCTGGCTTCGACGACGTCCGAGCCGCCCTCGACGGCACGCCGGATGATGTACGTCAGGTGCTTGGCCTGTTCGTTGAGCATGTGCGGAAAGCTCGCGGTGAAGCCGGCCTGCGAGTTGCTGAGCAGGAAGCAGTTCGGAAAGCCGTGCACGTGCATGCCGTGCAGCGTCCGGACGCCTTCGGACCACCACTCGCTCAGGCTCATGCCGCTGCGTCCGAAGATCTGCATGCCGGCGCGCCGGCAGTAATCGGTGCCGACCTCGAAACCGGTAGCGAAGATCAGGCAGTCGAGCTCGTACTCGCGGCCGCCCGCGACGACTCCGTTCGCCGTGATGCGGTCTGCGCCGCGGCCGTCGGTATCGACCAGCGTCACGTTCGGGCGGTTGAACGTCTCCAGGTACTCGTTGTGGAAGCACGGCCGCTTGCAGAACTGCCGGTACCACGGCTTGAGCGCTGCGGCCGTCGCGGGGTCCTTGACGGTCGCGTCGATGCGCGCGCGAATCGCTTCCATCTTCTCGAAGTCGGCAAGCTCGACGGCGCGCTGAATGCCCTGCTCCGAAAAGTCGGTCATCTCTCCCTTCGAAATGCCCAGCAGGAGATTCGTGATGATGTCGGTCCAGCCGTCGCTGACGAGGTCTTCGGGCTGCGGGATGCCGGAGACGAGGTTGTTGAAATTGTCCATGCGATGCTGGTGCCAGCCCGCCGGAAGCGACGACGCCCACGCCGGATCCGTCGCCGGATTGATCTTCACGTCGACCGACGACGGCGTACGCTGGAATACGTAAAGGTGTCCGGCCCACTCGCCGAGGTGCGGAACGATCTGCACGGCCGTCGCACCGGTGCCGATCACGCCGACACGTTTGCCGGCAAGTCCGGTCAGGTTGCCCTCGGAGTCGCCGCCCGTGTACGCGTAATCCCAGCGGCTCGCGTGGAACGAGTGACCGCGGAAGTCCTCGATGCCGCGGATGCCGGGAAGCTTGGGGCGGTTGAGCGGCCCGGTCGCAAGGCACACGAAACGTGCGCGCATGCGGTCGCCGTGATTGGTCGAGATGATCCAGCGTGACGCGGCCTCGTCCCAGCGAAGCTCCTCGACGCGGGTCTGCAGGCATGCGTCGCGATAGAGGTCGAACTTGCGCGCGATCGCCTGCGAATGCTCGAGGATTTCCTTTCCGTGGGAGTACTTCTCTTTCGGCACGTAGCCGACTTCCTCGAGCAGCGGAAGGTACGTGTACGACTCGATGTCGCACGCGATGCCGGGATACCGGTTCCAGTACCAGGTGCCGCCGAAGTCGCCGGCGGGATCGATCATGCGAATGCTCTGGACGCCGGCCTGACGCAGCCTTGCTCCGGCGAGAAGGCCGCCGAACCCGCCTCCGATGACGGCGACTTCGACTTCATCGGTGAGCGCCGCGCGCGTGAAGCCGGGCTCGACGTACGGGTCGTCGAGGTAATGTTCGAAGCTGCCCGTGACTTCGACGTACTGCTCGTTGCCGTCGCTGCGAAGACGCTTGTCGCGCTCGGCGCGGTAACGGTCGCGCAGCGCGTCCGGGTCGAAAGGCACGGCGTGTCCGGCAGTCGGTTCGGAGTCAGTCGGCGCGTTGGTCGTCATGTCGTCGGCCTCCTCGGGTCCGGCGGAAGATTTCCCCGTGCATGGGGCTGTGTCCAGCGAGGCGACGGCGCGTTGTTTCATCGTGCCGGCCGTCGTCCTGCAGCGTTGCCGGAGCATAGGGGGAATTGATCCGATCACTCGACGCGGGGTAAAAGCGTGCCATGCATTGCGATCTCAAACTTGCCGGCGGCTCGGTGATCGACGGCACCGGCACGAAAGCTTTTCCGGCCGACGTTGCCGTCACCGGCGGCGCGATCTCGCACGTCGGCGACCTTGCCGGCCTCGATGCGGCCCGCACCGTGGACTGCACCGGTCGCATCGTCGCGCCCGGCTTCATCGACATCCACAGCCACAGCGATTTTCTTGTGCCGGGCGCAGACCACGGTGCGCTGCTCGAGCCGTTTCTCCGGCAGGGAATGACCACGCTCGTCGGCGGCAACTGCGGATTCAGCCCGGCGCCGGTCAACGAGCACACGCGCGGACCGGTTACCGAGGCGAGCCGGCTCATCGCCGACGATGCCATTGACCTGCGCTGGGAAACGATGGGCGAGTTCCTTGCCGCCATTGAAGCGGGAGGCGTCGCGATGAACGTTGCGCAGCTCGTCGGACACGGAACCGTGCGCGCGGCCGTCACGGGTCATCTCAATCCCGAGGCGCCGCGTGCCGACGAGCTGGCCGCGATGGAAAAACTCTGCCGCCAGGCGCTCGACGACGGCTGCATCGGCGTCAGCACGGGCCTCGGCTATCCGCCCGGAATCTTCGCGTCCGAAGACGAGCTGTCCGCGTTCGCCGGGTGGGCGTCGCTTTCGGGCAAGATCTTCACGTCGCACCTTCGCGCGTACAGCTGGATGAGCCCGGTCTATCCGGATCGCGATCCGCTGGTCGACCCGCACAACATCGCCGCGATCGACGAGATCCTGCGCGTGGCCGGACGCGCGCACGCGAAACTCCAGATCAGCCATCTGATCTTCGTCGGCTCGGCGACGTGGCCGACCGTCGATCGCGCGATCGCCGTGATCGAGGCTGCGCGTGCGCGCGGCATCGACGTCGCGTTCGATGCATTTCCGTACACGGCCGGGAATACGACGGCGAGCGTGCTGTTCCCGCCCGAGCTGCTCCCGCATCTCGAGACGGTGCTTGCGACGCCGTCCGGAATGGAAGGCCTCATCGCGATGGGCGAGCACGTCTTCGGACAGATCGGATTTCATCTCGAAGACATCCAGATCATGAATGCGAACGCGGCTGCGTTCGATCGCTACAACGGATCCTTCGTGGGCGACGCCGCGCGCGATGCGGGCATGGGGATCTGGGAATTCTACGCGCGCATGGTCGTCGACAGCCACCGCAATGCGCGCGTGCTGATCCACAAGTACAGCGGCGGCGACGGCGACGAGCGGGCGCTCGAGACCGTGCTCGCGCATCCGCTGTGCACGATCGAAACCGACACCTTCGTCACCGCATGCGGCCATCAGAATCCGGCGAGCTACGGAACGTTCCCGCGCATTCTGTCGACGTACGTCTCGCGCGGGCTGTTTCCGCTCGAAGAGGGCGTGCGCAAGATGACCGGCGCTGCAGCCGAGCGGCTCGGCTGGACCGATCGCGGTTTCGTCAGGCGCGGCTGCGCGGCCGACCTCGTCGTGCTGGACCCGGCGACGCTCGCCGATGCCGCCACGTTTGCAGAGCCGGCGAAGTTCCCTTCGGGAATCGAGATCGTGATGGTGGGCGGAAAGGTCGTCGTCGATGGCGATTCTTACGATGCGCGCGCGAAGGCCGGTACGGTCATTCGCGCGTAGCCGCGCCGCAGGGGTGCGGCAGCTCGCGCGTCACGTTTCAAAAAGATGCGTCGCTTCAGCGACGTCCGCCCGAGGTGCGTTACTTCAGTAACGCACCATACGGATGCTTGGGAACCGCCAGCGCGCGCAGGGGCAAGCCTTGCGGTGCCATCGCGGCCGGCACCACGCCGTCTTCGGGAACCTCTACAGGATTGCCGGCGTCGTCGACGAATTCGTAATCCGGTGAGAACATCAGGATCGGTTCGAGCCGCCGTCCGTCGTCCGTGACCTGGTGATAGCGGATGAATCCTTCGGGCAGGTCGTAGTTGGGCGGGACGACCAGCCCGGGCTTGATCGGATTCGTGCCGGGCGGTGGGAACGCCGCGAGCCCCGTCGTCTCGCCGGCTTCACGCGCCGCTGCCAGCATTTCTTCGGCGCGGACCGCAAAACCCTTCCTCAGCTCCTCCGCACGCTGCGGAGTCGCCGCGGCGAGCTCGCGAGCAGCCTCGGCGATCTCGCGCTCGGCTTGTTCTGCCATGTGATTTTCCGTTGGCGCAGCAGGAACGGCGCGAGCGGTCCGTGTTCCGCGCGATGCAGCCTGTGCAGCGTGAGACCGATCCGGGCGTGCTTCGGTCGCAGCCGGTGCGTTTGCGGTCGGCGCCGCCGGCGACTGCGAGCTCCACGGAGCCATCCGCAGCGCAATCCCGCCGGCCATCACGATCGCCAGCGCTCCGATCGTCCAGCCTGCACGCGGAGCGCGGCCGCCACTTTTCTCGACGATCCGGATTCCGTCCGGATCGACACGATTGCTGCTCGTTGGTTTCTTCATCGTGTCCTCGCCGCCGTCCGATACCGGGATTTCACGTCGGCCTCGCACTCCTGCGGAGCCGACGTGAAGCCGTCTACTTGGTGAACTTGAACCTCGCGATCTGGGTCGTTCCATTGTCCAGCTGCAGCTGAAGCTCGTAGCACTTGTTGGCGAACGTGCTGTCGGTCTTCCAGTTGTACTGGTACTGGTTGCTTGCCGCGTCGTACATCAGCGCGGAGTTGCCTGCGGTCTCCGTCTCGAGCGTGTCGAGCGGTGCGTTCGAGTCGCAGTTCACCTGGCGGACCTGCAGCGGGTTGTACACGACCGCGCTCAGCCGGCTGACATATCCACCCGAACAGAGCGGAAGCTGCCACTTGACCGGATACGTCCGTCCCGCCTTGCCGTTGTTGACGACCGGCAGGTTGTCGACCGGAGACAGGAATCCGCTGAATCCGTAGACCGCAGCACCGCTGACGCACATCGATGCGCTGCACGTATCCGGCGCCGTGCACGAGTTGCCGTCACTGCACGGAGCCGTGTTGTTGGCATACTGGCAGCCGCTGGCGGGGTTGCAGGTGTCGTCCGTGCAGACGTTGCCGTCGTTGCAGTTGCGCGGCGACGCGCCGACGCAGGTCCCGCCCGCGCAGGTATCGACCAGGGTGCACGCGTTGCTGTCGTTGCACGGCGCCGTATTGTTCGTGTACTCGCATCCGCTCGCCGGATTGCAGACCTCGTCCGTGCAGCCGTTGCCGTCGTCGCAGTTGAGGGCGCCGCCGCTGATGCACGATCCGCCGCCGCAGGTGTCGGCAACCGTGCAGGCGCTGCCGTCGCTGCACGGCGCGGTGTTGTTCGTGTACTGGCATCCGCTCGCCGGATTGCAGACCTCGTCCGTGCAGCCGTTGCCGTCGTCGCAGCTCAGCGCAGAGCCGCTGACGCACGTGCCGCCGCCGCAGGTGTCGGCGACCGTGCAGGCGCTGCCGTCGTCGCACGGCACGGTATTGTTCGTGTATTCGCAGCCGCTCGACGGATTGCAGGTCTCGTCGGTGCACAGGTTGCCGTCGTTGCAGTTGAGCGGCGCGCCGCTGACGCAGGCTGCGTCGGCGCACTGGTCGGCAACGGTACACGCATTTCCGTCGTCGCACGATGCCGTGTTGTTGGTGTACTCGCAGCCGCTCGCCGGATTGCAGACTTCGTCCGTGCAGCCGTTGTCGTCATTGCAGTCGAGCGGGCCGCCGCTGACGCAGGTGTTCGCGCCGTCGCAGCTGTCGCCGGCCGTGCAGATCTGGCCGTCGTCGCAGGCCGTGCCGCTCGGCTGGAACGAGCAGCTCGCGGAGCAGCAGGTCGTCGCTGCGCCGTTGTTCGCGCCCTCGTCGCATTCCTCGGTTCCGAGCACGAGCCCGTCGCCGCACACCGGCGAGCAGGTCGACGGCTCTCCGGCGCAGGTCCAGCCGGTCTCGGACGTACAGGTCGACGCGCAGCCGTCGTCATTGCTGAGGTTGCCGTCGTCGCAGCCTTCGCCGGTGACGATCAGGCCGTCGCCGCAGATGTGATGACAGGTCGAAGGTCCGCCCATGCAGCTGAAGCCTGGCTCGACGGTGCAGGTCGCCGAGCATCCGTCGCCGGCGGCCGCATTGCCGTCATCGCACTGCTCGAGGCCGGTGAGCCGGCCGTCGCCGCAGACCGGCGCACACATCGACGGAGCGCCGCTGCACGAATAGCCTGTCTCGACCGCACACGTGCTCGAGCATCCGTCTGCGTTGGCGGAGTTGCCGTCGTCGCAACCTTCGGTTCTCGGCTGTCCGGACGGCAGGTAGTCGGTCTCGATCAGCCCGTTTCCGCACTTGACGAGCACGAACGGACAGCCCGGATCGATGGCCCAGCCCATGCGGTCGTGGCCGTTCCAGTTCCAGTGCGGGTTCTTGCCGTCCGCGTACGGACCGGCAGTGGGATTGAGAACGGGATTGCTGCCGCTCGGGGTCGTGAAGAGCGTGCTCGCCGTGGCTCCTTCGAACGTCGGATGGGTGTCGTCCGACTGGAGGTAGTCGAAACTGGTCGTCGAATTGACGAGCTTCAGGTTCGAGTCACGCAACGTCGAGCGCAGCGCAAGAACGCGCGCGGAGTAGTCGGCCAGCGACTCTCCCGCCTTGTAGCGGATGGCGTCGGAATCGTTGAGCCCGTCGCCGTTCGAGTCGTAGTCGCGCGCCATGTAGTTCGCGAAATTGTCGGTGCAGACGAAGCCCTTGTCGGCGGCGTATTTGCACGTCCACCAGTTGCTCTCGAGCAGGCGCGGCAGGAACAGGTTGCGCATGTTGACGCGGAACCCGTTGGCCGGGTCGCCGTTGACGGAATCGGTACACGTGCTGAAGCTGTTGTCCGCGTCATAGCCCGGGTAGTACAGGTTCGAGACGATCTTCAGCTTGGTGTTCGGGCTCGCGAACGTGTTGATGCTGTCCATGGCGAGCTGCGTGTAGTTCTTGCAGTTGGCCAGCGCGGTGTTCAGGCCGCTGTAGTTGCACGTGCCGCTCGCGCTCTTGAAGCTGGAACGAGCCTGCAGATAGTCGTTGCCGCACATCTCGAAGGTCACGATGCGCGTGCTGGCATCGGCCATGAACGCACGGTCGGTCGACGAGTTGATACGGTTGTAGACGTCGGCCGCGACGCCTCCCGACTGGCAGCGACGGGCCACGTTCACGTTCTGGCCGGTCACCGCCGCGCAGTATTCGGCGGTCACGTACGGCCCGGCTCGTCTCGCCACGGTCGTTGCGCCGGTGTAGCCCGCGTAGATCGAGTCGCCGTACGCGACGATTCTCAGCGTCTGGGTCGCGCCCGGACGGCTGACCGTCCACGACGAGTTCTGTGCGATGGTGCTGGCGTGTGCGCCGAGCGGGCCAAGCAGTGCGGTCAGAGACAGAGCGGCGCTCAATCGAGCGCCTAAGCGGCCGTAGTTCATGATCCCCTCCCCAAAATTTGCGAGCGTCAGTGCGCCACGAGAAGATGGCGCGGGGACGGTGACTGCGCTTCGGGCTGCGCGCAAGAACTATCGGAGGAACGGCACGAAGTATCGTGAAGGGGCCGGCGCTCCGGGATTTCGAAGGCAACGGATGACCCGATGCATCAGGTCGAAGAACGACGCGCTGCGATCCGCAGAAACTCAGCAAAAAATGTCACGCAGAATGCCGCGTCATCGTCGCGCCGCGTGAGAACGCGGTGGTACAGTTACTGCAGGATGTGCATGTGCGTAAGCTCGGCTCATCGGGCGGTGCAGGTGGGGGTTCACAGCAGAACGCGTCCAAGTAGTCAGGAAATAAGAAGATACAAAGGATCAGGACAGCAGGAACAGTCGCAGCAGAAACACCGGAACCGATCCATAGAAGAGGATGCTCCTTGCGATGCGCATGGCGCGGCCGACTCCTGCTGCCGCCGGCGGCACCACGAACGCGGCCGCCAGTGTGATCGCCGCGCCGATCGTCGCGAGCGCCGTGTCGAGAAGAATCAGCCAGATCGCCGCGTGCGCCCAGTAGATGGCGAACGCGATCAGGTACGCCTGAAGACCGTACATGTAGTACTCGCCGAAGGTCCCGCCGTACGTGATCCACTGGTGCAGCCGGAACAGTGGTACTGCAGGCACGAGTGCAAAGACGACGTACTTGAGAACCGGGCGGTACCACGCCCCTGCCGGACGGAATGCCGCCTCGGCATATGCTCGAGCGATGCCCTGCGATGCGATGCGAAGCCCGGCTCGATCCGGATCTGCGCACTGCCCGATCGCCTCGACGAGGGCGGAAGGGTTCGCAACCTCGATCCCGTACGGAAAGCGGCGTCCGGATTCGAGCTCGAGCCACAGTCCGCCGGACGGCAACGGGATGGGCCACGGCGTCGCGCCGTCGATCGAGTTGCACGGGATCTCGATGCGGCGCGCGGGCAGCTCGACAGCGAGCATGCCGTCGCGGACTTCGAGTGTTGCGCGATGAAATCGCGCGACGAGCCATCCGGCGATGCCCGGCAGCAGCGCTGTCTCGGCGAATACGCGGATCAGCCGCAGCGGATTGGAAAGCCGTGTCTCGAAGAAGAGCAGCAGCGCGAGCAGCACCAGCAGGCTTCCGCGACTGACCAGAAAGAGCAGTGCGGAGACGTTGCGCCAGAGCGGCGGATAGACTGTTGCCCGAAACGTCACGGTGATGGAGCGGCTGGGCGCCCGGCATGGAGCCTGAAGGCGTCGTCACCACGACGCAAGTCGCGCGACGGAAGTCACAGGCGTCAGCGACACGGTCGAGCTCAGCCGCGTCGGGGTTGCCGCGAAGTCGCGATGATGCGCGGCGGCCTGCTCGTCAGCACGTCGGGCAGCCGATGGCGACTTGTTGCCCGACGGCGTGCTTCAGCGTGGCCAGCGCGTCGCTTGCCGTCGTCGCGCCGGAAAGGTTGGTGTCGCACTGGCACGCGACGCAGGTGACAGTTCCGACCGAACCTTTCAGGATCTGGAGCGCGTCCGACGCGGTGACCTGGTCGTACGGCATCGCAGGGTCCGCGCAATCGGGCTCGTTCGGTCGGTCGGGAGTGCGAAGGAACGCGTTGCGGATGTGCGCGGTCATGCTTCCGGCATCGGAAGTCTGGGTCCCGCGCAACTCGACGAGCCCCGCGACCACTCCCGGTTTCGCAAGGAAGCCTCCGAGCAGCGGATACCAGTCGGTGGCCGCACTTTCGCCGGCAAGTGAGAAGCTCGGGAAATTCGGATCCTTCTCCGCCGTGCATTCGGCGTTCGTCATGCCGCGGACGACGACGCCGGCGCGGCCCATCGCGCCGCCCTGTACGTTGATCAGCACCTCGGCGCCGAACTCGTAGAACGCACCCGGAATCACCGGGATGCATTGCGTGACGGCGTCGGTACTGACGCCGCTCAGGCTGAACTGCGCGGAAGTGGTAACGAGAAAGTTGTCGGCACGTGCGGGTCCGGCAACTACGACGACGAGCGCCGCACATATAATGGAGGAGAGGATCCGGTTGGCCATCGGTAACCTCGCAGGATTTTTCGGCAGACTAGCGTCCCGGCGCGGCGTGCGTCAAACGCATCTCCGAGGGTGACGATGCAAATCTGTGCCCCCTCGATGACGATGTCTCCGACATCAATGCTGCGATGCAGAAAAACTTCCGGGAGCGTTCGTCGAAACATCTTCGGTCGTGAATACCGACTGCTGGCACTCGGCGGTGTCCGACCCGACGAGCTGCACGGTGACCGGAGGAACCAGTGCGGTCGTAATTTCGGGCAGCGCCGCCCCTCGCGCCTTCAGGGCGATGCGAGCGGAAAGGTTCCCGGCGACAAGCTGCATCGAGCGGATTCCGCTCGGCGCAGCATCCTTGTCCTTGAATCGAAGACCGGCATCTCCGCGGTCAGTCCACAGATCTGCGTCGGGCCTGACTCCCGTGGCGAGAAGGCGTCCGCTCGCATCGTAGATGCAGAGCGCGAGCTCGGTCGTCGCCGCGGGCTCACCGAACGATACGACCGTGCCGTGATCCCATTTCCACTGGAGGCTGCGCTTGGCGGCCGAGGCCGGCATCGACAAGCGCATCGATCCCGAGGACGACGATGTGCAATCGGCGGCGGGCGATGCGGGGCAGAGCGACGTGCGCGCGACGACGGTTTCGGCGAACGCCGTGGCTGTTGCGCCGTCGTCGTCGCGAACGGTCAGACGCGTCCAGTAGCTGCCGGGCTTCGCATACTCGTGCGTCGCCAGCTGACCGCTCGCGACGGAGCCGTCGCCGAAATCCCATTGCCACGATGCGATGCTGCCGTCACCGTCCGTCGATGTGCCCGCATCAAAGGTTCGCGTCTCGAGGTACGCGACCTCTGCCGGTGAAGCTTCGATGGCTGCGACTGGCGACGTGTTTGCCGGAGTCGTCGCGTCGAGGATGTAGACGTGCACTTCTTCGGGGCCGATCGAGCCGGTGAGGTTGCCGGCGTCCACGACCATTCCGGATTCGCTGCGGCCCGGAAACATCCTTGCGACGGACTCGTAACCGGCGCCCGGAAGCGCGAGCGAGACATCGAACGAATCGGTGCGATGTGTGTTCAGTACGACGACGACGATCTGCGAGTCGAGCTCCCAGAGTCCTGCGTGCACGCGCTCGAGGCCGGTCGGCAGATCCGAACGCACGCCGTAAAGCAGGAACGGGCGTAGCGACTTGAGCTCGGCAACCTGGTGCGGAAGCTCTGCCCACAGCGCCGGAGCCGCGCTCGGCAGCAATGTGCCGTTGCCTTCCCACATCGTGTACCACAGGACGCCCGATGCGCCGCGGATGAGCGGAGCATAGAGCAGGTTGCGCGATTCGCGCACGGTCGGATAGGTGCCGACCGCGCTCCTCCAGCGATACGCCTGCGCGTTCGCAACCCAGGCCTGGCCGGTGCCTGCGAGCTGCGCTTCGACGTAGTCGAACTCGTCCATTGCTTCTTCGAGCTCGTATTCGTGCGGATAGCTCTGTTCGCCGATCGGGTAACTCTGAAAGCCCATGACTTCCATCGTGCCCGCGTACGGCGTGACGGTGGCTCCGGGAAACGGCGTGCCGCTCGCATACGTGAGGCGATCGGGGTCCAGACCGTCGATGACCGCGCGGCGCGCGGCGACTTCGTCCGGCGGATGCGCGACCGGCCCGAACGTCGGTGCGTTGAAATCGTCGCGGATGTTCCAGCCGACGATGGCAGGGTGCGACTTCCACAGGTTCACGAAGCCGTCCGGTCCGCTCTCCGACCAGGGAATTTCGGCGATCATCGAGACGCCGCGGGCCTCGGCTGCATCGAAGAGCTCGATCATGTCGGCGCGCGCATCGACCGTGGCGTGCATCAGGTCGAAGCCCGCGTCGGCGATCGCCTCGAGATCACCTACGGCTTTGGCACCCTGCCGATCGCCGATCCACGACACGTGGTACATGCCGATCGGAAACCACGGCACGCCGTCCCTGTAGATGCGGCCGCTCGCATCCACCGAAGCGGTCGATGCGTCCGCTGCTGTCGCGAAGCAGATGGCGACGGATCCGATCAGGCAGAAGAGTGCGACCGCGACCGACCGCCGCGCGTGAAAAGATCGGGCGCGGCGTGCGGATGTCGTCGGCGGCATGGTACGCGGAGCGATGACACGAGGGGCGGCGGTGGGCAAGGCGAGAAATGGCGGCCTGCGAACGCGGCCCGCAAACCGGTCCGGCGAACGGTTGTGCGAACCTGGACTGGCTAACTGCCGGGTTTCCCTCGATGAATCGGCCAGGTGGCGCATTTGGGGAGGGCGCCACGTGCATAGCCCTTTCCATATTCTAAATATGCGTTAAACTGCCGCGAGAACTGGTAGCCTCCATGACGGATCTACTGAAACCTCTGCTGCCGCGCACCCGCGCATCCGACACGCCTTCGAAAGACGACGTACTCAAGCGCTTTCTGAAGCCGAACGAAGTGATCGGTCGGCCTCCCGCGACGACGGCGCCGCATCCCGGCAACGATCCGAAACGCGAGGCGGCGATGAACTTCGTTCGTCAGATGCGCATCTACGCGCGCTAGCCTGCTGCCTCAGGCACCTGCTTCAACTCTTCTTCTGTACTTCTGGCATCTGCTCCTTCCGGCCGGTTCTCCAAGACAATCCGGTCGCCGCGCGCGCGTTCTTTCCACGTCGACCGTCGCATAGCTTCGCTATGCGTAGCGGCGGCGACTGCGTAAAAAGCGGCTCGCAAACGGAATGCGGAAGCCGTCAGCGCGCCGCGCGGAAAGTCGGCGGCTGCGCACGATGATGGTCGAAGGAGTCAGCATGCGACGTGTACGCGGAGTTTCGAGGATCGCCTTCGGCATTCTTGTTCTGCTGCTGCCGGCCATTGCCGGTGCGGAGAGTCTGAGCTGGAGAAAGCTGGTCGATCATCCCGAGTTCTGGCCGCACGATTGCCACGTGATCAAGGCCGTCTCGTTCGAGACCGGTGCCAGCCTCGCGTCGGGCGACACCGTGAGCGTGCTCGAAGTTCGCTCGAAGGAAGTTCTCGTGGTGACGACCGATGGGACGGCAAGCTTTTCCATCGATCCGGAAAAGACCGACCTGCTCGAGATCGCCAATCGCGAATGGAAGAAGCTCAGTCCTACGCAGCGCGACCTCGGTTACGGTGCGCTCATCAAGCGCACCGATCTGTGGCCGTCGCGCGTCGCGATCATGGCGCCCGTGCTGCTCGGCCAGAGCGAAAAGGTTTCTCCTGGCGAACAGGTCAGCCTGCTCGGCTTTGACGGCAGCAGGTTCCTGGTTTCGCTCGACAGGATCGACCGCAGGTTCCAGGTCGAGCCGCAACGAATCGACATCCTGGCGCAGGCCCGCGAATTTCTGGCCGGCAAGCCAAATGCCAGTCCCTTCGTTGCGGGTGACGCGAACTGATCCGAGCGTCCGGCCGACGCGATCCGAACGCCGGACGGCCTGCAGGTCGTGTCGATGAAAATCCCGCGGCCATCGAGCGGTCCGTGCGGCAGCGGTCGGCCTGCGCTGCGATTTTGCTTCGGCGTTCCCCTTTGAGGCATGACTTGTAGCGGAGTGTGGCGTAGACCCGAATTTGCTTTGAGGACCGTGCGGGCAAGGGGAAAAGCTGCGATGAAAGACTTCTTCAGCAGGTCGCGGGCAGGCTATGCCGCGGCCGGGCTCGCCGTCTGCCTGTCCGCGGCGGCCTGCACGAAAACGGCACCGGTCGCGCCGCCTCCGCCCGACGTCCAGGTCGCAACCGTTCTCCAGCGCGACGTTCCCATTTACATCGAGAGCATCGGCCAGACGCTCGGTTCGCAGGAGGTCGAGGTCAGGGCGCGGTCGGCGGGCTTTCTCGAGACGGTCGATTTCAAGGAAGGCAGCTTCGTCAAGAAAGGTGACCTCCTCTACACGATCGACCCGCGCAATCTTCAGGCGACGCTCGCCCAGGCGCGAGGACGGCTGGCCAGCGCGAGGGCCGACCTTGCGCGCGCGCGCCAGGACGTGGCCCGTTACAAGCCGCTCGTCGCGCTGAACGCGATTCCGCGCCAGCAGTACGATACGGCCGTTGCCCTGGAGAGCGCCGCCAGCGCAGTCGTCGACGCGGAAAGCGCTGCGGTCGACAACGCCACCATCGACCTCGAGTACACGAAAATCTATTCCCCGATCGACGGTCTCGTCGGAAAGACCGAGGTCAAGCCGGGCAACCTGGTCGGCCGCGGCGACAACACGCTGCTTACGACGGTCTCGACGATCGATCCGATCCACGTGCGCTTCTCGATCGCCGAACGCGACTATCTCAAGTACGCGCGCGCGACGGGAAACAAGCCCGAAAAAGATGCCGGTCGCTTCGAGCTCATTCTCGGCGACGGGTCGGTGCACAATCATCGCGGCGGTCTCGAGTTTGCCGACCGTCTGGTCGATCCCACCACCGGCACGCTGATGCTCGAAGTCAGTTTCCCGAATCCGGAGAAGCTCATCCGTCCGGGCCAGTACGCTCGGGTGCGCGCTGCGGTCGATCTCCGCAAGGGCGCAATTCTGGTTCCGCAGCGCGCCGTCAAGGAGCTGCAGGCCACGTACTCCGTGGCCGTCGTATCCGACGACGGCAAGGTCACGATGCGTTCGGTCAAGCCCGGCGAACGCGTCGATTCGCTGTGGGTAATCGAAAGCGGGCTCTCTCCCGGCGAGAAGGTCGTCGTCGAAGGGCTGCAGAAAGTCCGCGACGGCATCACGGTCAAGCCGACGGTCGTGACCATCGAAGAGCCCGGTTCGGCGCCGCAGCCGGCCGCGCCGCCGAAGACGGAAGCGCCCGCGAACACGGCTGCCAAAGCGCCAGCGCACGGCGGGAAAGACTGACCGCATGGGCCACTTTTTCATCCGGCGACCCATCGTCGCGATCGTCATCGCGATCCTGACCGTCCTCGTCGGGCTGAGCGCGCTGTCCGGACTGCCGATCGAGCAGTACCCGGCGCTGGCCCCGCCAAGCGTACGCGTCGAGACGACGTACCAGGGCGCATCGGCCGAGACCGTCGAGCAGTCGGTGGCCACACCGATCGAACAGCAGCTCAACGGCGTCGACAACATGATCTACATGAAGTCGCTCAACACGAGCGACGGCCGCATGCTGCTCGACGTGAGCTTCCAGGTCGGCATGAACCTGGATACCGCCAACGTGCTCACGCAGAACCGCGTGTCGCAGGCCACGTCGCGCCTGCCGCAGGAGGTCAACCAGCAGGGCGTCACGGTCAAGAAGCTCAATCCGAGCATCCTGCTGGTGCTTTCGCTGTACTCGCCGAAAGGCACGTTCGACTCGCTGTTCCTCAACAACTACGCGACGATCAACGTGCGCGACGCGATCCTGCGCGTGCCCGGCGTTGCGCAGGTCGACCTCTACGGCGGCGCCGAATACGGCATGCGCGTCTGGCTGCGGCCCGACAAGCTGGCCAAGCTCGGCCTGACGCCGTCGGACGTGATCGCGGCGATCAAGGAACAGAACATCCAGGCTCCTGCCGGCCAGATCGGTGCGGCACCGTCGCCGCCGGGCCAGGAATACACGTACACGGTGCGCGCACCCGGCAAGCTGTCGACGCCGCAAGAGTTCGAGAACATCCTGGTGCGCACCACCGACACCGGCGCGCAGGTCCGGATCAAGGATGTCGGACGCGTCGATCTCGGCGGCGAGAACTACAAGTCGTTCGCGCGGCTCGACGGAAAGCCGGCCGGCGTGCTCGCGGTCTACCTGCTGCCCGGCGCCAACCAGCTCCAGGCTGCCGAGGGCATCTACGCGCAGATCGAGGAGCTTTCGAAGAGCTTCCCGGAGGACGTCGCGTACAAGATCACGTACGACACGACGCCGGCCGTCGTCGCGTCGATCGAAGGAATTCTGCACACGCTGTTCGAAGCCGTCGTGCTCGTGATCCTCGTCGTTTTCATCTTCCTGCAGAGCTGGCGCGCCACGCTGATTCCGCTGCTGACCGTGCCCGTCTCGCTGGTCGGCACGTTCATCTTTTTTCCGATGCTCGGGTTTACCGTCAACACGCTGTCGATGTTCGGCCTCGTGCTCGCCATCGGCATCGTCGTCGACGACGCCATCGTCGTCGTCGAAGCGGTCATGCACCACATCGAGCACGGCATGTCGCCGAAGGATGCCACCGTCAAGGCGATGGACGAGGTATCGGGCGCCGTCATCGGCATCGCGCTGGTGCTCGCGGCTGTCTTCGTGCCGGTGGCTTTTGTCGGCGGCCTGACCGGGCGCCTCTACCGGCAGTTCGCGCTGACGATCGCGATCTCGGTTCTGCTGTCGGCGTTCAGCGCATTGTCGCTGGCGCCGGCGCTGTGCTCGATGCTGCTGAAGCCGGCTGCGCCCGGCGGCAGCGGCGGCCTGCTCGGCCGCTTCTTCGGCGGCTTCAACCGCGGATTCGACCGCACGACGAAGAGCTACGTCTCGATGGCCAGCATCTTCACGCGGCGCGCGGTCCTCGCACTGGTTGCGATTGCGGCCGTTGCGGTCGGCTCGGGGATGCTCGGCAAGTCGCTTCCCGCCGGCTTCGTGCCCGACGAAGACCAGGGCATTTTCCTGATCAACGTGCAGCTGCCGAATGCGTCTTCGCTCGAGCGCACCGACAAGGTCGTCTCGCAGATCGAAACGATCCTTGCGGGCACCGAAGGGATCGACAGCTGCAACGCAATCGGCGGACTCGGCATCCTGACCAATTCGTTCAACTCGAACTACGCGAGCTTCTTCTGCCGCCTCGATCCGTGGGAAGAGAGGCATACGCCCGAGCTTCACCTGAAGGGCATCTCGAAGAAGCTCCAGCGTGACCTCGCGCAGATCCCGGAGGCGGTCGCGTTTCCGTTCGCGCCGCCGACCATCTCCGGCTTCGGTGCGGCCGGCGGCTTCAACATCCTGCTGCAGGATCGCAGCGGCACGCTGTCGGTCGCCCAGCTCGGCGACTACACGCGCCAGTACCTCGAAGCCGCGCGCAAGCGGCCCGAGCTCGCCAACCTGTTCACGTCGTTCGATCCGAACGTGCCGCAGATCGGCGTCGAGCTCGACCGCGAGAAAGCCCGCAAGCTCGGCGTGCGCGTCGACGACGTGTTCTCGACGCTGCAGGCGATTCTCGGCGGCGCCTACGTCAACGACTTCAACCGCTTCGGCCGTCTCTACCGCGTGTACGTTCAGGCCGAATCCGAGTTCCGCCAGAAAGCATCCGACATCGGTTCGTTCTACGTACGCAGCCGCTCGACCAACGAGATGATCCCGCTATCCACGCTGCTCACGATCACGCCGGTTTCGGGCACCGAGATCACCAACCGCTTCAACCTGTTCCGCTCGGTCGAGCTGAGCGGCGTTCCGGCCGCCGGCTACTCCTCCGGCCAGGCACTCGCCGCGCTCGAGGAAGTCGCCGGCGAGGTGCTCCCGTCCGAGATGGGCTACGCGTACACGAACATGTCGTACCAGGAGAAGGTCGCGCCGTCGTCGACGCCGACGTTCATCATGGCCGTCGTCTTCGTGTTCCTGCTCCTGGCGGCGATGTACGAGAGCTGGTCGCTGCCGTTCGCGGTGCTGCTCGGCACGCCGGGCGTCGTGCTCGGCGCCATGCTCGGCGTGTGGCTGCGCGGCCTCGACAATAACGTCTACGTGCAGATCGGCCTCGTCACGCTGATCGGACTGGCCGCGAAGAACTCGATCCTCATTGTGGAGTTCGCCAAGGCCCGCTTCGAGAGCTCGGACGAGGACGCCGTGACTTCCGCCACCGAGGCCGCGCGGCTGCGACTACGGCCCATCCTGATGACCGCGTTCGCGTTCATCATGGGCTGCGTGCCGCTCGCGATCGCGAGCGGATCGGGAGCGGCATCCCGGCAGGTCATGGGAACTGCCGTCGTGGCCGGCATGTCGGTCGCAACCTTCGTCGGCGTGCTGCTGACGCCCGCGTTCTTCGTGCTCATTGCGCGCAAGGGGAAAAAGGCCGAGGTCACTGCAACCGCCGCTGCGACGCCGGCCGCGGCGCCGGCGCCGGCGGGAGGTCATTGAGCGATGCGCCCGGCGGAAGACAATACGAGCACGGCGAACACGATGCGCAGCTTCACAAGGACGAACACACTTCGGACGATCGTCGCGGCCCTTTCGCTCGCCGTGCTGCCGCTGATCGGCGGTTGCATGCTCGGCCCCAACTACAAGCGGCCGCAGCTCGACGTGCCGGTCGGATGGAGGGACCAGGCGCCGGAGCCAGGACAGGACGCGGCGGCGGTGCCCGCAAGCCTTGCGAACACGCCGTGGTGGGAGCTGTTCCGTGACCCTGAGCTGCAGGACGTGATTCGAATCGCGCTCGCAGAGAACCAGGACCTGCTGATCGCCGTCGAGCGCATCGTCGAGGCGCGTGCGCGGCTTGGCTTCGTGCGCGCCGATCTGTTTCCGAAGATCGACCTCAACACCAATGTCAGCCGCTTCGCACAGAGCCGCGAGGGGTTTCCGAACAACCCGTCGCCGGCGCCCAACGACGCCATGCTGTACGGGCTTTCGCTCGATGTGCTGTGGGAGATCGATCTTTTCGGACGCATCCGCAGGTCGACCGAAGCCGAGCGCGCGCTGCTGCTGGCCACCGAGGAAGGACGCCGTGCGGTTGCGATTTCGCTGGTTGCGTCCGTTGCGTCCACTTACGTCGACCTGCGCAGCGCCGACCTTCGGCTGGAGATCGCAAGGCGTACGCTCGCGTCGCGCGCCCGGTCGCTCGACCTGACGCGCGCGCGCTTCAGCGGGGGACTGACGTCCGAGAAGGATCCGCAGCAGGCCGAAGCCGAATATCGCCGCGTGGAAGTGACCGTCTTCCAGCTCGAGCAGCTCGTGAGGGCAACCGAGAATGCGCTGTCGGTGCTGATCGGGCGCAACCCCGGCCCGATCGTTCGGGGCTCGGCGCTGCCGGATCTCCCCGTGGCCTTCGCAGTACCGGCGGGGCTGCCTTCGGATCTGCTGGACCGCCGCCCCGACCTGCGTGCCGCCGAAGAGCAGCTTCATGCGACAACGGCCGACATCGGTGCCGCCAAGGCGCTGCTGTTCCCGCGCATCGCGCTGACCGCGGGCTATGGAACGGCAAGCACCGAGTTCGATGCGCTGTTCATGGGCTCGTCGCAGGCATGGTCTGTCGCGGCCGGGCTCGTGCAGCCGATCTTCAATGCCGGCAAGAACATTCGACGCGTACAGATCGCCGAATCGCAGATGCGACAGACGCTCTATGCGTATGAGAGATCGGTGCTGCAGGCCTTTCGCGAGGTCGAAGACAGCCTGAACGCATGGGAGCACACCAGCGCTGCACGCGGAAGCGAGCACAAGCGCGTCACTGCCGAACGGCGCGTAGTCCAGCTCGCCACGGCTCGCTACGAAGGCGGCGTTGCCGACTACCTCGAAGTTCTCGATGCGCAGCGCTCGCTGTTTTCCGCCGAGCTCGACGAGGTCGATACCATCGGCGCGCAGCTGAATTCGCTGATCCAGCTCTACAAGGCGCTCGGCGGCGGCTGGCCTGTGGAGCCGGAGTCGGTTGCAACAGCGGATTCTGAGCCGAAGAAAGCGTGCCATTGGACAGGACACCCACGCGCCGGCAATTGAGCGGACTTTCATGAAGGCGATGCGCACGATGGCGGGCATGCTGGTGGTGACACTCGTTGCCGGCGGATGTTCGGGCTCCAACGGTATCGGAGATCTTTTCTCGAGCGGCAGATCCTCGTCGGCCGCGTCGTCGGCTGTTTACGCCGCCGTCGACGGCTTGCCTGTGCTCGACAAGCCCGCCGGCTCGGCGCGCACCGTTGGACGCCTCGCGCTCAACCAGAAAGTGAGCCGCAGCAAAGTCGACAACGGCTTCGCGCGCGTCAAGGCCGGCAGTCTCCAAGGCTGGGTCGTCAACTCGAAGCTCAGCCGCACGCGAATTGCGCTGAGCGCAAAGCCCGCCGGGAGCGCGAGCGCCGTCGCTCCGGCAGCGCCGTCGACCGGATCGACTACTGCCGAAACCGCCGGTGCTGCGACTGCAAGTGGCGACGCAGCCACCGCCGAGGCTGCAAATGCCGAGGCTGCCAGTGCCAGTGCTGCAGGTGCCGACGCCGCGATCGACGCAGCGGTCGAGCCGCAGACTTCCGCGCCGGACGCTGCGCCGGCTCACGAACCGAAGCCAGCGCCGCGCAACCCGCCGTCCAAGCCCAGGGTCGGCGGTGCGTCGGTCTTCGATCCGTACTGAGCCGCGACGCGAATGGCGCAAACTCCTGCAGACGAGGGCGCTGCCGCACCATCTCCGCGCCTGGAGTCATGGCCGCAGCGTTGGGCCCGAGCCGTTGGCGGCATCTCCAGGGTTTCGCCCGAGCGGCGCGCCGAGGTTCTCGCGGAGATTCACGAAGGATCGCAGTCGACGAGCATCTACTACGTGCTGCTCGGCCTCTCCGAGCTGATCGCCGGATTCGCGCTCATCATCGACAGTGATGCGACGTTGATCGGCGCCAACGTCGTCGCGCCGCTGATGACCCCGATCTTCGGCGTGTCGCTCGGATTGCTGCGCGGCGACATGCCGCTGCTGCGAAGCGCCCTTCTGGCCGAGTTCGGCGGAGCAGCGCTCGGCATCGCGCTGTGCTTCGCGCTTGGGCTGATGCCGTTCACGTTCGAGCCGTCGCGGCTCCTGCTGTCGCAGACGCACCCGACGCTGATCGATCTCCTCGTTGCCGTGCTTGCCGGCTCTGCCGGCGTGCTCGCGATGATCGATGAGCGCATCAGTCCGGCGCTGCCGGGAGTCGCGATCGCGACCGCGCTCAATCCGCCGATCGCCGCAATCGGCCTGTGCCTTGCGTACGGCTCGTACGACAACGCCTGGGGAGCTTTCCTGCTGTTCTTCGCGAACGTGCTCGCGATCCTCGCGGTGGCCGGTGTGCTTTTCCTGATCGCGGGCTTCGTGCGGCGCGAGGAATTCGGATCGCTGGGTACTCTCGCGCGGCGTTTCTCTGCCGCGGTGATTGGTCTTGTCGTCGTCACGGTGGTGCTGACCGGGACGCTCACCGGCATGGTGCGCGACCTTCGAACCAACGCCATGATCAGCCGCGTGCTCGATGCCGAGCTCGCGCGCGAGCCGGGCACGGCGCTGATCCATATCGAATCCACGCGCCATGCGGATCGCGTCGACGTGCTCTCGACCGTCAACACGCCCCGCATCCTGCTTCCCGAACGCGTCCGCAGCATGCAGGCCAAGCTTGCCGAGCGTCTCGGCGAGCCGGTTCAGCTGTTCGTGCGCTGCAGCGTCACCAAGGACGTCGCGGCCACGGGCTCGACCGAAGTGCGTCCCTACCTGGGCCTCAGAGACGACATCTCGACCGCACCTGCTTCAGAAGAAACCCGACTTCTCGTCCAGGCTGAGCAGTTCGCCAGGGAGATCGCCGAGACGCGGCCGGACCTCGTCCTGAACGACGTCGAATACTACGAGCTGCCGAGCGGCCCGGTGCTGATCTTTTCGATCCTGAACGCGCGCCAGCCGTCGTCGGAGTCGGTATGGCGCTTCGAAGAAGGCCTGAGGAAACGCCTGGCCGATGCGAACGTGCGCGTGATCGTGCGCACGATGGAATCCAACGACATGACATCGAAGGGCCGCATCCTGTTCGGCGCTGCGCATTTCGGCGACGAGAACCCGGAACACAAGGCCGCGCAGAAACTGGTGGAAGACACGATCGCGTCATCGCTGCAGGCTCTTCCGGACGTGTTCGTGACGGCCGTCGATGCGATCCGCGACGAATCCGGCTGGCACGTGCGTACGGAAGTCGTCGCGCCCCGAGCGCTGGCGCCGGCGGATCTCGCAAAAGTGGAGAAGGCGGCCGGTGCGGCGGCGCGAGCGCCGGTGGACATTTCGGCGCGCATGCGTTCGGACCTGATCGTGACCGCCGGCGGCTACTCGGCAGCAGGCAACCTTTACGCTGCCGCGCGTGGTGACGAGCCGCCGGTCCCGTAGCAGCTTCTCGTCGTGATGGGGTCTCGAGCGATGGAACAACGTACGATTCTGATCACAGGTGCCAACACCGGAATCGGCCGCAGCACGGCCGCAGCGCTCGCGGCCGGCGGTGCACGCGTGATCCTCGCATGCCGCTCCCGGGAAAAGACCCAGCCGGTCATCGAAGAGATCCGTCGCACGACCGGAAATGAAGATGTGGAGTTTCTCGCGCTCGATCTCGACAGCCTCGCGTCGGTGCGCGCCGCGGCGGAGGAATTCCTCTCGCGAAGGCAGCCGCTGCACATCCTGATCAACAATGCCGGCATTGCCGGGCAACGCGGTGTGACGGCCGACGGTTTCGAGAAGACGTTCGGTGTCAATCACCTCGGCCACTTCGTGCTGACCACGATGCTGCTCGATCGCATGCGCGAGAGCGCGCCCGGCCGCATCGTCACGGTATCGAGCCAGGCGCACTACGATGCGAAGGGAATCGATTTCTCGGTGCTGCGCCGGCCCACGGCGTCGGTCACCGGGCTCGCCGAATATGCGGTCAGCAAGCTTGCCAACGTGCTGTTCACCCAGGAGCTCGCGCGCCGGCTGCGTCACGACGGGATCTCGACCTACGCGTTGCATCCCGGTGTGATTGCGTCCGACGTCTGGCGCAGCGTGCCGACGCCGTTTCGGCAGATCATGAAGCTTTTCATGAAATCCACCGAGCAGGGGGCGCAGACATCCGTGTACTGTGCCACGGCGCCGGAGCTCGGCCGCGAGTCCGGCCGCTACTACGATGGCTGCAAGGAAAAACCGGCGAGCCAGTACGCCACCGTCGACCTGGCCGCTTCGCTGTGGACGCAGAGTGAGGAGTGGACCGCGTAGCAAGGCGCTGGACTCGCCGCTGGCAACATCGAGGAATCACACCCAGTAGGGGTGCACGGGACGTTTCCGCAGGCGACTTCGCACCGGCACGAATGCAGAATGAGAGGACACAGCGTCGTCGAGCGGGCCCGAAGTCATTCGTGATCCGGTACGGTCGACGGCCTGCACAGGAGAAGAGGCGATGAAAGAGACGAGCTGGCGCGAGAAGCTCCAGGACAGGATCCCCGCCCAATGGCGCGACGAGATCGACGCGTTCGAAAACCAGATGGAGCTGCGCAAGCAGCGCAAGATCGAGGAACGCGTGTTCGCCGAGGTGCGCCTGCGGCGCGGCGCCTACGGACAGCGCTACGACAACGGTCGCCGTCACGATGGCGTTGTGACGCAGGATCTCGGCTTCCCGCAGAAGGGCCTGACCAAGGGGCCCGATACCGAATGGGATGCCCCGGGGATGCAGCGCATCAAGATTCCCTTCGGCCGCATGACCGCCGACCAGCTCGAGGCGATCGCCGAGTGCGCCGAGGAATACAGCGACGCGATCCTGCACGTGACCACCAGGCAGGACATCCAGCTTCATTATGTTCACATCGAAGACAGCGCGGACCTGCAGCGGCGCCTTGCCGCGGTCGGTGTGACGACGCGCGAGGCTTGCGGCAACAGCGTGCGCAACGTCACCGGCTGCCCGCTCGCCGGCATCTGCCGCGACGAAGCGTTCGACATCTCGCCGTACGCGCGCGCCGAAGCGTTCTTCCTGCTCGGGCATCGCGACGTGCAGGACTTCGGCCGCAAGTTCAAGATCGCCTACAGCGGCTGTGAGCAGCACGCCTGCGGTCTGGTGACGATCCACGATCTCGGATTCGTCGCGCGCGTCCGCAAAGAGAACGGCCGCGAAGAGCGCGGCTTCCGCGTGGTGGTCGGCGGCGGCCTCGGGCCGGTGCCGCACATCGCCAAGGAGCTCTACGAATTTCTTCCGGAAGCCGAGATGCTCCCGCTCAGCCAGGCCGTCTCGCGCGTGTACGCGCGCCTTGGCGAGAAGCGCAACCGCAACAAGGCGCGCATCAAGTTCCTCGTTGCAAAGCTCGGCATCGACGAGTTCCGCCGTCTCGTCGATGAGGAACGTCGCGTGCTCGAAAGCGATCCGCGCTGGACGGAATGGCTGGCGACCGCGCACGAGGAGATGCTCGAGCACCTGCCGGCGCCCGTGACCGACGGCACGGCGAAGCCCGCAGCCGGATTCGACGAATGGCGGCGTACCAATGTGTACCCGCAGCGTCAGCCGGGGTTCACGGCCGTCTCGATCACGCTGCCGCTCGGCGACATCACGTCGGACCAGGGACGCACGCTGGCCGCGATCACCCGCCGCTTCACTCGCGATGCGCTTCGCACCACGGTCGAGCAGAACCTGATCCTGCGCTGGGTGCACGACGCGGATCTGGTGGCGGTCTACAACGAGCTCGCGCGAATCGGCCTGAACCTGCCCGGCGCGGCTTCGGTGGTCGACGTCGTGACGTGCCCCGGCACCGACACGTGCAAGCTCGGTGTCGCAAGCTCACGCGGACTGGCCGCCGAGCTGCGCACGCGCCTTTACGCGAGAGAGCTGCAGTACGATGCGGATCTGCGCGATCTTCGCATCAAGGTTTCCGGATGCCCGAACAGCTGCGGGCAGCACCACGTGGCCGACATCGGCTTCTATGGAAGCTCGCGCAACATCGGGCCGTATCGCGTGCCGCACTTCCAGGTGATCCTCGGCGGAGAATGGCAGAACAACGGCGGCAGCTACGGTCTCGCGCTCGGCGCGGTGCCGAGCAAACGCATTCCGGACACCGTCGACGTGCTGATGACGAGCTACATCGAAGGTCGCCACAACGGCGAGAAGTTCCGTGACTGGGTCGGTCGCGCCGGCAAGAAGGCCATCAAGGACCTGCTGAATCCCTTGACCCCGGTGCCGGCGCACGATGCGCGTCCCGACTACTACGTGGACTGGCACGACGTGCGCGAGTACACGATTGGCGACATCGGCGTCGGCGAGTGCGCCGGCGAGGTCGTCAGCCTGACCGAGTTCAGCCTGGTGGAAGCCGAGAGCCTCGCGTTCGATGCGTCGGTGCTGCTCGATGATGCCAGCGCCGCAGACCGCGCCTCCGAGCTTGCGTTCACCGCGATGATCCGGGCTGCGCAGGGACTGCTCAAGACCGAAGCACCCGACGTGAAGGCCGATCCGGACATCGTGCTGCCGCTGTTCCGCCAGCGTTTCCTCGACAACGAGCGGTTCTTCGATCGTTTCGTCGGCCGTCAGGAATCCGGGTATCTGCTGGCGGCTGCGGAAAGCGGCATGCACGTGCGCGATCTCGACGAGGCGCACCGCCGCGTCGAAGAGGCTCAGCTCTTCATCGAAGCCTGTCACGCGTGCTACGCGCGCATGCTCGAAGCGAAGTCTGCCGGCGGGGCTCTCGGGAGCATCGGAGCATGAGCCAGGCCACGGAGAACGCAGCGGACGGCTCAGCCGCCATCGACCGGTGGGTCGTCAAGTTCGCCGCACGCGAGCCGGATCGCTTCGATCCCGAGGCGCACATCCCGGTCTTCCATCAGTGGATCCAGAAGCATCGTCTCCCGCTCGTGCTGATCGATGTCGCCGACTACGCCCATGTCAACGATGGTCCCGGCGTGCTGCTGGTCAGTCATGAATACAACATCTTCGCGGACCGCTTCGGCGGGCAGCCGGGACTGACCGTGCAGCGGAAGGTTCGCGGCGCTGCGGGCGCCCGGTCGCTGAAGGATACGGTTCGCGTCGGCCTGCAGGCGGTCGACGCTCTTTCAACAGAAGCGTCGCTGCCGGGATCCAGGTTTCGCGTAAACGAGATCGAGGTCGTCGCCAACGACCGGCTGCGCGGGCCGAACAGCGACGAAGGCTGGGCCGCCGTCGAACCGGTGCTTCGCGACGTCGCACGGACACTCTACGGCGACGGCGCGACGGTCGAGCGGTCTGCCGGTGAAGCAGGCCAGAGGTTGACCGCGCGCATCGGCGGCGACGCCGCCGACGCAGGAGCGCTGCTCGCAAGGCTGCAGGCGTGATCTCGTGAAAAGCCGCCCGCGAGCGAGCGGCATTTCGCACGACTCAACGAACTCGTGAAGATCGACGCGCCGCTGCTCGACTCGTCGTTTGCCGGTGCAGCGCCGCTCGCGCGCTCGCACGCGGCGGCGAGCTTTGATGGCGTCTTTACGTTCGACGGGCCGCACGATCCGTTTACTGCGCTCGCGTTGGCCGCCGAGCACACCCGTCTCGATATCGCGACCGGCGTCGCCATCGCACTGGCGCGAAGCCCGATGACCGTCGCCCAGGTCGCGCACGACCTGCAATCGTTCAGCAGCGGGCGCTTTACGCTCGGCCTCGGCTCACAGGTTCGCGCGCACGTCGAGCGCCGGTTTTCGATGCCGTGGTCGCGCCCGGTCGACCGCATGAAGGAGTTCGTCGCCGCACTGCGCGCGATCTTCTCATGCTGGAACGACGATGCGCCGCTCCAGTTCGACGGTGAGTTCTACCGGCATACGCTGATGCCGCCGCTGCTGAGGCCCGCACCGTGTTCGCACGGCGCGCCGCCGATCGTGCTGGCCGCTGTCGGCCGGCAGATGCTCGAGGCGGCCGGCGAGGTTGCGGATGGCTGGGTGACGCATCCGTTTCATTCGCTTCGCTATCTGGAGACGTTTGCGCTTCCGGCCATCGCCGCCGGACGCGCACGACGAAGCAGTGCGCTCGCCGAAGATTTTCATGTCGTCGCGCAGGTTCTCGTCGTCACCGGCTCGGACGAAGGCGAGCTGGCTGCTTCACGCGAAGCCGTACGCGCGCAGATCGCATTCTATGCTTCGACGCAGGCATACCGGCCGGTGCTCGAAGCCGACGGCGAGGGCGAGCTTCAAAGTGAGCTGCGAGGTCTTACGCGGCAGGGACGCTGGAGCGAGATGGCTCGGCTCGTGACGGACGCAATGGTCGAGCGCTATGCGATCGTCGGTCAGCCCGAAGCCGCCGGACGTGAGCTTCGTCTGCGGTACGCGAAGATTGCCGGACGCGTGGCGATTGCGACGCCGATGCTGCTGCGTCCCGAGACGGCGGGCAGGCTGGTCGCGGGTTTTCACGGCATCTAGCCTGCGCTCGTGGACCGACGACGGGCGGGCGGCTACAACCGCGTGGAGTCTTCCCATCGGTCGCCGAGAAAACATCAAGGAGTCGTTCGATGTTCGATTTTTCCGATCTCAAGGTCCTTGCCGATCTGACCCGCCAGCAGGCTCGCCTCCGGCCTGACGAAACAGCGCAGATCTTCGAGGAGCGCACGACGACGTTCGCCGAGCTCAACCTGCATGCAAGCCGGATCGCGAACGGGCTGATTGCGCTCGGCGTGCGGCCGCAGGTGCGTATCGGATACATCGGAATGAACTCGGACCGCTTCTTCGAGACGGTCTACGGTTGCTTCAAGGCGAACGTCGTTCCGGTTGGCGTCAACTGGCGCCTGGCTGCGCCCGAGATCGTCTACGTGCTCGGTGATGCGCAGGCGGAGATCCTGTTCGTCGGCGCCGAGTTCGTGCCCGTGATCGAGAAGATTCGCGGCGAGCTCACGGCCGTCCGGCAGATCATCGCGATCGACGGCGGGCATTCCTCGTGGCCGGATTTTGAAGCGTGGCGCGATTCGCAGTCGCCGGCCGATCCGATGCTCGCGATCGATCTCGATGACGACGTGCTTCAGCTGTACACGAGCGGCACCACCGGCCATCCGAAAGGCGTCCAGCTCACCAATCGCAACTACATCGCGTTTTTCGAGCTGGCGCAGAAGTCCGGCTGGGCCGACAACGATCCGGGCGAGGTCAACCTCGTCGCGATGCCGGATTTCCACGTCGCCGGCGTGAATGCGGGACTGGTCGCGACGGGGCAGGGCGCGTGCGCGGTGATCATGAAACAGGTCGAGCCGGCGAAGGTTCTCGACTACGTGGCGCGTTATCGCATCAACAACATGTTCCTCGTGCCGGCCGTGATCCAGTTCCTGCTCGACGTGCCCGGAGCCGACGCGTGCGATTTTTCGTCGCTGCGGCGCGTGTTCTATGGAGCGTCACCGATCTCCGAGGAGGTGCTGCTTCGCGCCACGCGGCTGTTCGGATGCTCGTTCTCGCAGCTGTACGGCCTGACCGAGACTGTCGGCGCCGGCACCGCGCTCGATCCGGACAGCCATGACCCGTCGCGCGGAAAGCTCCGCTCGTGCGGCAAAGCGTATCCCGGTTTCGAGATCCGCATTCTCGGAGCGAATGGCGAGAGTGCTCCGCAAGGCGAGGTCGGTGAGATCGCGATCAAGTCGCCGACCGTCATGAAGGGATACTGGGGAAAACCCGAAGCGACGGCCGCTGCGATCAAGGACGGCTGGTTCCTGACCGGTGACGCCGGGTTCTTCGACGAAGAGGGCTACCTCTACATCCACGATCGCGTCAAGGACATGATCGTGTCGGGAGGCGAGAACATCTATCCGGCCGAAGTCGAGAATGCACTGATGGGATGTCCGCAGGTGGCCGACGCTGCGGTCATCGGTGTTCCGGATGAGAAGTGGGGAGAGGCCGTGAAGGCGTGCGTCGTGCTGAAGCCGGGCGTCGCCGCGACTGCTGAACAGATCATTGCTGCGTGCAAGACGCGGATTGCGTCGTACAAGTGTCCGAAGTCGATCGATTTCGTTGCGTCGCTGCCGCGCAATCCTTCAGGGAAGATTCTTCGCAGGGAGCTGCGCGAGCCGTACTGGGCGGGGCGGGGACGGCGGGTGAATTGAGGGAGGCGAGGTCTCGACAGATTGTTATACGGCTATGGGTGATCACCGATGGACCGTAGCGGCGGGGCTGGACGAGATGCTACGACCGTCTTTGGCGGAAGCGGTCGCGAAGAAAGACCGCGCAACGCTACCGCATCGAAGCCGAAGAAATCCGCAACGGCGTTGCCGCTGCTCTCACTTGCAGGATTGGCACTGCCGCCCCAGTAGTCACCGTGGCCGGCTCCGGCAATTCGTTCTCGCTCCATTTTACCGGGCTGGATCGGGATGTCTCCGCGCAAGCCAACGGCCTGTGGGAAAAACCCTTCGTCCCCGTTTGCGATCGTCTGGCCCGGGCCGAACGTCAGTGACAGGACTGCGTCCGACTCGGAATACAGAACACGCAGAAACGCAGCCTCCGAAGCTGCGTCGTAGAGTCGGCCACCGGGGCACATCATGAATGTCGGCACGGCGGCGGCCATCAGGCACACTTTGCCGATTCTCGGGCCGCGGCGGTTGCGCAGATGCTCGATTGTTTCCAGCACCACACGTCCTCCCAGGGAATGGGACACGAAATGGACGATGAGCAGGCCGGGTTTTGAGCTGAGGTATTGCGCCAGCGTCGGCGCTACGTCCTTGGCGGTTGTTACGGCGTGCGGATAGACGAGGAAGTCCGCGCGATCGGTTATGCCGGGCCATTTCGCATCGCCCGGCCAGAACACATCGGCCAGGCGATCGGAAAACGCGGTCGACCCGGCTGCGCCGACTCTTCTCCGGGCCCGCGTCCGAAAGGCCTGATAGGCTTCCTGGGCTTCGCGCTGATGATTGTTGAAGCCATGCACGAGAACCAGCAGCTCGTGCCGATTGATGACGACCGCGGGGATCGAAACCACTGCAGCAAGGGGATCGCCGCCCTCCGGATCCTTCCTCAGCTGCAGGACCAGCCGGGGACTATAACCGGAACCGAGCGGCGGCGGTATGTAGCGAGACATTCCCGATCACTTCGTCTTCATGCTGCCCAATGCATCGACCAGATCCTTTGCAACAGGCGCGAGCATTCCGCCGAGCACGGAGACCAGCACCATCCCGACCCAGTCGTACGAAGGCTGGCCGCCCGCCATTCGAAGCTGTGCGATGAACATCAGCGCAGCCCCGAGCAGCACCGCGCTCATCTGATTCCATTCGCGCCATCGATACGTCGTCACGGTCTGAAAGCTGTCGAGCTGACGCTTGACGAGCAATCGAATTCTTCCGTAAAGGTCGCCAAGCTCTTTCGGGTCAGTGCCGTCCGCGGCGACTTTCGTGCTGCTCATCGCACTTGCCCACCGCTCGGCATCATCGATTGCGCAGCCGCGCGTGAGAAAGGCGTAGAGCGCAGGATAGCGCTCCGGGTTGCTCAACGCCGCATCGGCCGCATCCTGGATCTGGCTCATCATCTGGGCCAGCTCGAGCTCGAAGAGCGCATTGGCAACATGGCGGGTCGATCCCAGTGGTGATGTCCGCCGCGTCTCGTCGAGTGCGAGCCCAGTGGTAAGATGCAGAAGCTCTTCGTATGCATTGCTCCCGAAGGCGGGCTGCCGCCCGCGCGGCGGAATCGCCGCTTCCGCGCGATCCGGCCGGATGGCGGAGACCTGGTAGTGTTTCTTCGTGCTGCCGCCGTCGACCTCGAGCCAGGCCTGCAACGCTTTACGATGAAATTTACTCAGAAGGCCGAGGACCTTTTTCACGGCCTCCTGGACGGCCATCGTAAGCGCGCCGAGAGCGGCCAGTGTGACCGCATACCGGAGGATGAAATCGGACATTTCTGCGAGAGTGCCTTGTATGGATGCCATTCGGCGTCTCCTGCGGTTGTCGAGGCGTTCTTACATCCTGTCGAGGCGACCGGTTCTTACGGGGCGCCTGCGGCAGTGGCAGCCTTGTGAACGCGATTCATCATTGCCGGGCTGGTCTGGGCGGGAAGTGACGTACGCCAGCCTGCATCCAGAACTTCACGCGCACGATTCTTGTCGCCCTTCGCGATGTATTTCTCGGCAGCTTCGACGCGAATCTTGACGCTATCGTCGGCGGCCCCCGTCTTAAGATAGCCTTCGGACAGCAGCGAGATGGCCTGTGGCGGCAACTCGAGCTTCTGAGAAGCCGGTGCTGTTCTGTTGTACTCGGAAGCCTTTTCCTCGGCGTGTTTCAGTTGCCAGACCGCGCCGGCGGGTGGGAACTGCGGGTCCGACCACTTGCCGAGATAGCCGTACATGACGCCGAGCGCCACGTGGAACTGATAGATCTCGGGTATGTATCTTCGATCGTACGCAGTCGCCTTTCCGTTGAAAAGCGCTTTCTCGTACTGCTCGCTGATCCTGCGGAGCTCGTCGCTACGACCGGTGTTGGCAAGGATCGTCGCCAGCGACAGGAATGCTCGTGGATCTGCGGTTGCGCCGGTGAAATCGATTGCGAACCGATAGTAGGCCTCGGCGCAATCGTACATGTCGGAGCCGGCGGCGTTGCAGCGATCCCCCAGAGCGCGGGACAGATCGAGAAGTGCCGCCGCACGCGTACCGGGTCGGGACACTTCATGTTCGTCGAAATCGCGTCTCCACCAGAGGAACGACTTCGGGTCCTGCGGTTTGGCATAAAGACCGAGAAGCTCCCGTACCCCTGCGCCGATATCCGCTTCTTCTTTCTGTTTCTCGAGCCTCTGCGCAATGGACCCCTTGGCGAAGTCAGCTGCCGAATCTCCGACAACTGGATTGGCGAGTGATTCCACCAGCGCGACCAGGACGGGCTCACGTCCACTACGGCGCGACTCGATTTCCGCAAGCGCTGTTTCCTGCGCGCGCTGGACGAAGCCGGCATTGTTCAGGTCGCGAACATACTGGACGAGCTCGCCGGTTCCGGTCTGATTACGCAATAGATCCACAGTGACCACGTGCGCGGCCTCGTTGCTCTGATCCTTCAGCGCGATTGCTCGGCTCACCTGTAGCGCTTCTGATGGCCGGCCCTGATCCGCGAGGAGCTTTGCGCGATTGATCTCGTAGACGTCGGTACGCCCATCTCGAAGCTTCACGGCTCGATCCAGCAACTCTTTCGCTTTGGCGCGCGACGAAGGATCTGTCTGGTAAAGTTGCGCGAGGTTGTTGAGAACGCCCCCGGAAGTCGGGTTTGCTGCGAGGAAGGTTTCATACGAACGAATGGCTGCGAGTCGTGCGGCGCTGCGCGTCGCTTCGTCGAGCGAACCGTCTTCGGAGCGCTTCTGTTCCATCAACGCCGAATAGAAGAGAAGCTGGCTCTTCAGCTTCTCGTCGTCCTCGGATCCTGGCGCAATCCCATCCAACGCCTGTTTGGCGGCCTGCCAGTCGCCTCGGACAAGCGCTGTACGAGCCTCTTCGATTGCAATCGTCATTTTGGACTGATCCGCCGATGCCGTCGGCAGGAGCGCAAGATCCGGCGCCAGGCAGACGGCGAGAACGACGAGCATTCGCGATGCGATTCTACGAATTCCCGCACTCATGGTGTCACCGCCGTTCCATCGCGCGATGCCAGTCCGGCATGGGCATCGAATATGTATTTTTTGACTCGCACAGAGAGGGGTGGCGGGTTGGCAGCGAGCAGAATGCCGACGCACTTGTTCCAGACGACATCGCTCGAAACGGATGTTCCATCCTCGAAGCAGTCGGACGGTTTGCATTGTGTATTGCCTGGCATCGGCGGGCCCCGCCGCTCAGAGACCCCGTCGAGTTTGATCCGGAATCCCGCTGGGGGAGTTGCCGTTGCGAACTCGAGTTGAAACTCCGTATCGTCGCCAAGCATGGCTCGCTTCCATTCCAACGGGATGACGATTGCTCTCGTTGTGCTGTCGAATTCGACCTTGTCTGCGAATGAGACCTGGGTAACGAAATCCTGATGCAGCTTGGCTTGACCCGCATCCGTCTGAATCCAGGCCGAAAGCTTCGCGTTTACATCCCGGATGAGTTGTTCGGGATTGTGGTATGGTCTGTCGAGCGCACTGGCTCCGTAGACGCCGATGGTATCGAGATGGGGAGTCGAGACGAGAGTATTTCCGATGCGTGCGCTCCACTGGATCTTGATCTCGGGAATTGGCGTCCCTTCCTCGACCAGGATGGCGCTAAGCGAGCCCGATTCCGGAGTCGATGGCGCCGTCAACCAATCGAGAAGAGGAAACGGCGCCTGCAACTGCACGGCAAGCCTGCCGGCAAGATCTTCCTCCACCCGTTGCCGGGCGGTGCCCAGGCCGCGTTGGAATTCGGATGACGCGATCGTGAAATTCACGCGGATCTGTCCTGGCGCCGCCGCCGCGGTGGACGCCGACGCGATGAGTGCGAGGACGAAGCAAACTGCTCCTCGCCTGGTCATGCACATTTTTTCTCTCCAGGGCCGACCATGAAAGTGTGCCGATCCGCGACGGCATTCGGGATCTTTATGCTGCATCTGGTCTCCATCGTGTGACCCGTGGAAGATTCGTCCAGTACACCGATCTCCACTTCGACGACGTCGCCTGCTTTGAGCTCGGGCGAGGCGACTCCCATCGGCGGCGCATCCATGAGTGATGCAACAGCGTTGGCGTCGGAGAAGTAATCGCTGACTTCCTGCCGCAGCAGAAAATTGCGGGCGATGGCCGTGTCTCCCGGCAGGTCGGGAGAGGTCACCCCTGTGACCATGATTCCCCTGTATACGTCTTTATACTGTGCTTCGGTCCCGTTGGACCGCACCGTGAGATAATAGCGGTCGCCAACGGATTCGCCCTGCTTCGGAAGCCTCGTATACCAGAGCTTCCCGGGCACGAGGTACAGATAGTGAAGATTTTTGCGCTGGAAGTCGCCGGGGACTTTGTATTTGTGTGCGCCCCACGGTGCGAGCTTGGCATCGATGGGCCGGAAGCCGCTCGGAGAGGCGATTTCGTAACGCAGCGGTTCGTTGCCGAAACGGAAGAACATCGGATAGGCGACGTTCTTGTCGGGCGTAACATCGAATGGGCCTAGAAATATCTCGTCTCCGCTCATGACACGGACAGTGAACGACTCTCCGTCGCCGGAGCGCGCGCCTCCATATCGGAGAGTGATCGAAGACGTGCAAACATGCAGCGCCAGCACAACGAATGCCGCAAACGTCAATGCTCGCAGCGAGTCACGATGACCAAGGAGCCTTCGCGTAAGACCCGCGCGCTTCTCGCCGCTTGCGTCTTCGTACATGGACCAGCCAAGCTTCCACAGACCCCAGAGGCTCATCGTGCCGCCGATGATCAGCGTTTCGTTGACGAACGGCTCGATGTGGCGTTGGAACCAGAAAACCACGGCCGCTGCGACGACGGCGAACAGCAGAAGCGTCGCACGATAACGTCGAGGCCCCGCGATCGGCGGGATCTCGCCAACCGGCGCGTTTCCCATCACGATTGGGACACGTCCCGAAGATCGCGCCGCGCGATACTGTCGGGGTCGTTCCGGTCCCGGCGCCAGACCGGATGGTGGAAGTGGATCACGAAATCGCCATTGTACGACGCCGCGGCTTCATGGAAGACCAGCTTGCCGATAACGGTCCACTCCTGGCCTGTGACCTTCTGAAACAAAGTGCGTTTTCCGGACTCGGATACTTCTATGGTAAATTCGAGATCACGCTGTTTCTCCCGGTTGCCGGCGTCGTACATCATGCCCAGGATTTCATTCCGAAAATCAACCCCTTCGTCTCCATAATCCTTGGAAGGTGCGACGAGCTGCAATCGCATGAATCGCGGACACACCGTAGGCTCACCCTCTGGCTTTCCGAGTTCGGCGACTTCGTACAACTGCCGCTCGGCCGGTTCCTTGTCCGCTGTCATGAGCGCAGCGATCACTGGAATGAACGCGAACAGGCCACTTCCGCGTTTGTGCAACGTCACGGGCGGGGCGTTGGTGAGAATGGCCTCCGTAACGGAGTTCGTGAATGCTCCACCAAGGTCTTCCTGCGTAATGAAATGCGCCCGTCGTGTGGAACCATCCACCGCGTCCGAGAGCGGAAACAGTTTCCCTGCAAGGCCGAGCGAGCGATTGTGTCCGCCTTCGGTCTGATTGCCGCCGAGTGAGTAACGGGCGATGACACGGCCTTCCGCACCAGGCTGAAAATACCCGGTGTAATCCTTGTATGGCGAGTTTTCTTCGATCTTCCACGTTCCCGCCAGACACACACCCATCGGATGAACCAGCCGACGGAAGCCGTTGCGGTCGGCTCCCCAGCGCAGATCGCCGTGAGTCCTCACGGTACGGCGCGCCGCACGCAGCATGGCGAATTCTTTCCCGCTCAGGCTCAGCAGGCCGGCGGTGACGCTTGCGAAAGTGGTCTTGTAGATGGGCAGGTGCGTCCCTTTCGCGCCGTTCCAGACGTCGTAGTAGGGGCGGCTCACTGCGGGAACGAACAGCGCAGTATGGATCTCTTTGTAACTCGATTCCTTGAAGTCATTCGAGATCGGGCCTTGGCGATCACGTGGGAAAGCCTGCTGCGGCACCGCGGATCTCGTGCCCCAACGATGGCCGAGAGCGAAAACCAGTCCGATTGCATATGTGACGATCAGACCCAGCCCGAACACGAGTCGATGGATCTTCGCATTCGGCTGCATGAGATCCGTCGCCTGGTTTTCCTTGTAGACATCCCAGAGAAAAACGAGGCTGATGGCTGTAACAACTACGATTGCACCCCGAAGCCGGTTCGACGGGACTGCAAAGAGGAGTGCGAGGGTCAGCAGCGCGATGGCGACAACCTCGAGCCAGAACAATTTGCGCCACACCGAATTGTCCAGATTCGGCGGCGAGACTGCAGCTCCGTCTGCCGCGCGGGGGACGCGGAACGGCGATTGCAGCGCGGAGCCATTCGCCGCAGTCAGGACACTGCCGGCGGGCTCGGCTGCCTTGACCTCGTCGGCTGTCCACGGATCGGCGAGATACGGAAAGTTGCCGCGAAACGGTTTGTCGTTGGTCGTAGCTCTCGGGAATTCGCGTGATTCTGCGTACGACAGCTCCAGAAGCAGCGTCTCTCCGGCATCGGCGAGCGTCTTGGACACATCGTCCTCGAGCCACCGGCCGTTCGGGAAGCGAGCCGGTTTGCGTAGATCGTAGATCATCACGTCCGGGACAGAGTCGTAGTGACGATGGGCGAAGAGCGGCGCAACGGCGCTTCCCAGAAATGCTTCCATGATCGTCGGTTCGGCATGGACGCGGGTGATCGCTCGAACGTGCTCCGACGGAGGCTTGTCGTTGAGATGGCCGAAACGCGGAAGCTGCGTACGAAGAGAGCGGCCGACGTGATCGATCTGCCTGTTTCCGTCGTGGGTCGTGGCCCAGAGAAGAATCGGCGCCGGACCGTCGCCGGGCGGCGTCGGCATCAGATTCGACATGGGAATGCTCGTGACGACTCCGACGACGTTGCGCCGGAAGAATCGCGGAAAAATGAACGGGTCGTCGAATAGCCCGGTCGTGATGCGGATCGATGACGGAGATGACGGCTTCTGGTCCTTTGCCAGAACCTCGAAGCTGGTCGGTCCGCGCAGTCCCCACGCCGTCTTGTCCGCCAGTTCTATGTACGGTTCCTTGTCCGCGTTCGCGAGGTTGAGCTCGAACTCGAGCACCGCCGTCTCGACGATATCTTCGGGATGGGTGATGATTCCTCCGTACAGGCTTTGCATCGAGAGGTCTGTCTGCGCTTTCGCGAGCGCATCTTTTTCTTTTCCGTCAATGACGTGCGGATCGACGAAACGTACCTGCGGCGCCAGATCGAGGTGCACGCGAAACGTGAATTTCTTCAGATCCAGGCTCTTCTCCTGGCCGGGGCGCAGCGCGCGGCGCACGCAAAGACTGATGACCAGCCGGTTGCCCGCCGCGAAGGCGTCGCCGCCGGTAAACAGCTTGCCGTCGCCATCGACCACGAACGCGTGCAGGTCGGTGATGTTGGCCTCCGGGTCCGGCTGGACCGCGAAGACATTTGCACTCATCGGATCCGCATGATCGGACGCGCTGCTCGGTGCGTGGGGCAGCACCAGAGACAGGATCGCGGACAGGAAGCCCCAGCAGATTCGTGACCGAGTCATCGTGCTCTCCTTTGCAACACCCGCAGACCGATCTGCTGACCGAGCGCGCGGTAGCTCTCCCATTGTTTGTCGTCGAAGACCTGATCGAACGTCGAGTCCTGGGGGAACGCTTCGCTTGAAGCCGCGTGGTTGCTGATGTCCTGCGACAACCCGTGCCCGAGGCTCGGTTTGATCATGAGGATCCAGCAGACATCGCTTCCCTTCGCATAGCGGACACGCGCGAATGCGGCGGGATAGGATCCTGAGCGTTGTATGCCGGTGATCGGGCCGATGGCGGACGGGTCCCTGATCCAATTCTGGATCCAGTCCGGAAGATCATACGGAAGTCTTCCAGGTTCCGACTTGCACCACTCGATGTCCGCGCCAAAGTCGAGGCGCACCTGCTGGGTGAGCTGCGCCAGATCGCCGAACGTGTAGTCCGGATCCTCTCCGCCATCGCTCAGGATTACGAATGGAACGCGCCGCCGGAGCAGCTCGTAGAGTCCCGTTACCTCGAAATGACCCCCGTCGCTCAGATACCAGAACCATTCTCCAGGTCCGCGGAAGAGGCCCCACCACTCGGCAAACAGCATGCTTTGCATTCCGAACACCTGTGCAGGCAGCCGCTTCAGTTTTCGCCAGAGCGGCAATGGATAGCGGCCAGGTCGCTCGGACCGGAGAATCCCCGAGTCCCACCAGTAGCCAAGGCGAATGTTCGTCAGGCCCATGAAGAGCGCGAGCGGAAGTGTAGTTCCACGACCTGTGCCGGTGGTGAACGCCGCTCCCGAAATTGAAGTCCAGGTGGCGAGAGAGAGCGGTTCGACCTCGGCGCTTTCGCTGCTCTTCGATTTCAGGACATGGAAGGCATTTGGATCACTCGCCGTGCAGATCGCCTTGAGGGCGGTGCGTCGGTGCCCTGACGCGTCGTCTGCATCGATCCCTTGAAGCCATCGTCGAAGCTTTTGCCAGCGCGGCAGTGAGTCCGGGGATGACCATTCCGCGAAGTGGCGGCGACCGACGATGACGCCATGCGGTGTGACACACATCGAAATGCCCTTGCGCTCACGGATCTCGCGTTCGGAAGCGGCGTCAATCGTCTCGTTGACGCAGACATTGATGAGATGAAGCGGGCCGCCGTGGTATTCGGGATGGTACTTGTCGTGAGGTAGATCATCCTCCGAATGTGCGGACTGTACGTCCTGGTTGTCTTCGTTTGATGCGCTGAAGACGCGCGCAGGGTTCGATGCGCCAAGGAACGTCCGCGACAGCCGTGAGGAGTATGTCGCGCGTAACGACGAGAGATTGAGAAAGTCGAACGCGCGCCCGAGCACGACGGCAAAAAGCGCGCTCAGAGGAATCAGCAGGTGCGCTTCGCCGGGATAGTCGAGCAGAAGTCGATGCGCGAGAACATCGATTACGAACAGCAGCAGGATCGCCAAGGGAATCGCAATCAGCTTGGCGATGCGGATCAGCGACGATCCTTTGGCGCCAGCGGCCGAGATCTGGTGAAGTGCGCCGGTTCCAACGTAGCGGAGGACTGGCAGAGCCGGAGCAAAGGCGACCATGAGAGTGGTAATCGCGCCATTGCCCGGCTGTTTTGCGAACAGATACGAGAAGGTGTCGAGCACTACGAACGCGAGAAGCCATCCGAAAATTGTGAGTGTCTCGCCAAGTGCACGCGTCATTCGGTTGCGCACGATCGTCCCCAGAAGCTGTCGCGTCGCAGCTTCCTTGCGCCACAGCTCCTGCTTCTCCGCATCGGTAAGCGGCCTGCGTCTCGAAACTTGGCGGAAATGTTTGCGCAATGCCTGAAGTTCTTTGTCGGGCGCTGCTCCCCATCGTGCAACGTCCTGCCAGAGCCACGCCAGCAGTACGACCAGCAATGCGGCGCCGGCAAAGGGACGGCCGTGGGGCAATTGGAGCATCCAGAAGGCCGCCGACAGCATGACGACCCATGCGATCAATGCGTGGTATGGATAGGGCCGATAGGATCCAGCCTTAGGTGAAAGCCAGTACGCGATGGTCGCGGGCAGCACGCCCAGGACAAGCGCAGTCGCCGGCATCCACCACCACGGCGATAAATCTATCCCGAATTTCTGGACTGGATATGAGATCGGCCAGCCAGCCAGGCATGCAAGCGCCGAGAAGGTCGCGAACAAAAGCGTTCCGGCGATGACATGGACACTAAGGATGTTGCGCCAGAAGACGGCCAGGTTCTCACGGAGATCGACAGACCCGTTGGCGAAGATGTAGTTCGCCTGTCGCCGGAGCCAAAGGAGCGGTCCGGAGCGCGCGTTCGTCAGAATCTCCTGCACCCTTCCGACGGGATCTTCGGACTCGGTCACCATGTCTCGCGTGAAAAGCCGGCCGAGAAAACTTCCGATGAAACCGCCGCCCGACACTGTGGAAAGAAAATCTACGTCCCGCAGACGGTCGCGTTCCGCGATTGCCTGGAGAAGACCGAGACCAAAGGTTGCGCTCCGAATTCCGCCGCCCGAGATGGCAAGACCGACCGTGCCGCGATCGGAAGCGGCTTCGACATCGTGCCAGTGGGCCCTTGCGCGACGCACCTCGACGGCTGCCGTTTCCTTCGCACGAAACGTCGGCACGTAGACCTCGTCTCCGCAATCCTCCAGCACCACATCCGCGGCTTTCTCGCTGATCATCAGGATCGGTGTGAGAATGAAGTAGCCGGGTATCCTGGGGAACACCGAAGCATCGACGATGCGAAGGCCAGCGACTCCATGAACCCGGAAACGGCTGTCGACAACCGCAGAACGGTCGTGGAGCAGCGACGGATCGGACTGCCAGGTGTCGGATCCCATTCGGCAGGTGCAAGACGCATGATGGCCCCACGCCTGCGTGCGGATCCACTCTTCGAGCTCAGCGGACTTGTTTGCGAGATGCGATCCCGGCTGGATCTCGCGGACGAACTTCTGCGGGTTGCGTGCGTTGACGTCGCGTATGAACTCGACGGCGTCCATGAGGGCAAGGAGGTCCCGCTTGCCATCGGTGCGGATCCTCTCGATGTCGGCGATTCTGGACGCAAGATCGGCGGGCAGCTGTTCCCCCGAATCGCGATACGGTTTCGCCAGCGCCCCGAGCTCTGCCGCGTCCCGCTCGGCTTTCTCATTGAAAGAATCGAAACAGATCTCCGGTTGAGCGAACGGATCCGATGAGCGAATCGTGACCTTTCCGCTGTTGTTCCGAGTGTACGCTTTGAGGATGATCCAGCTCCAGAGATTGCGCTGGTCCGTGGGTGCGCCGAGGGTCCGTCTCAGGAGCTCTTGCGACCATCGCCAATAGTATCCGCGAAATGCGGCCGGGGCACCGAACGCAAAAAGATCCGGCTCAGGCCAGTCCGCAGGAAGCGCCTTCGAGCGTTTCAGAATCGCGAGGGTTCCACCGTTGGTGCGATAGAGACCGTCACCGGTATTCATCCATTCCGTTCGCACCGGGTCATTCGCGTCGCCGGGTGTGAAGGTTGCCCCACGGAGCGTCGCGAATTCTTCGTCGAGCTCACTGATGACGCTTACCTCGTATCGGTCCTGCAGATTGCAGCCGACGCCCGGGAGGTTGATGCGTCGCGCGGATCCGTCCTCTGTGCGAAGGGGCAGACCATCATGCCCGTGGAGTACGCATTCTTCGTCGCCGCGCGCTCCATCGCCGTTGCGAGCTGTCGCCTTGGCGAGATCCTGCACGTTTCCGATGCCGGAGAGATTCAACAGTTGCGGCGTATTGAACGCGCCTCCGCACAGGATGACTTCACGCCTGGCAAAGTATCGGACTCGCGCGGAAGGCGGCGCCACCTGGAGAGGGCTTGCTTCGTAGAGATGAACGCCCTCGGCGGCTTCTATCCCGATCGCCCTGGGTTCCGAGTCCGTTTCCTTTTCCTCGAACAGCACGCGCGTCACGTGCGTTCGCATCTTGATCACAAGGCGGTCCGGATACTCGTCACGTGTTTTCAGCACGAATTCCCGAACGCCTGCACGTCGACCTTTCACGCGAACGTCGGGTCGATCCGGGCTGTCTTCTGCGTCAATCCCGGTCGGAATCAGAAATGCACCTTCGGGGCTGGTTCTGCGCGTATTGGAGTCGTTGGGATCGATATGCTGAACGATGCGCAACGCCAGTAGCGAGCGCTTGAGCATGCCAACCAGCCGGTTGTCGCTGTGGAGGACGGCAAGCGCGGATTTCATCAGTAGTGAGACGAAATCCCGGTCGGTCTTCTGGATGCCTTCGATCAGCGTGGGATCGATGAAGCTCGTCGGCTGCCAGCCCTTGGAGCCGTGGCCGCCTTCATCCAGCACAGCCTTCGGATCGAACAGGAGCACGATCCATTGCCAGAGATAGTAGATCGGCCCGAGCAGACGCTGGAACCACTTCTTGTAGTCGCGAACGTAGAGGCAACGCTCGAGGCGCGCGAAATACCCGCGCATGTTGCTCGCGCGCCACGATTCGTCGCCGGTAAGATCTGCAATGTAGTCCCAGTCGCGGTCGTTCGGGACTGCGACGATCATCGCGTGATGCGACGTGCAACCCCCCAGCGACGCGCTGCGCGGGTAGAGGATTCCCCCTTTGCCTCGTGCGCCCTGCGACTCTGGATCGAGAAAGCGTTTATCAGCGTTTAGTTTGTTGTATTTCTCATCTTTCTGCTGGCGCTGCGTATCGGAATAGTGCCGCACCGAGAACTGCCACGACACGGCCGGGTCTTCCGTCGCGGCGGCGTGGTACCCGGGGCAGCTGTATACTTCGCCGGGCTTGGCTTCGGGGTAGAGCGTGGACTTCTCGTGCGCGGGATCGGTGCCGGCCTCGATCAGAAGCACGCTCCGTCCGCCGAGTACCAGGCGAGCAGCGAGTGGTCCACCGCCCGCACCGGATCCGACGATTACGTAGTCGAACGGGGTTTCCTGCGCGCTGCCCGCAAGACGAAGCAGTCTTTCGTTTTCGTTCTCCGTCGGCGGAGAGTTGGTATCCGTCTGTCCGTCGATCATGGAAGCTCAGATCGTTTCCAGGAATGCGATCAGGGCATTCTTCTGGTCGTCGCTCAGTTTCTCGCCGAAGTAGTGCCCACGGTCGACGACGAAATCCGGCACTTTGCTTGCAGCCATCAGTGGTGCCCCGGCGATGTCGCTGAATACTTTGTATGCCTTGTCGCCCGTGAGGCCTTGCTTCCTGACCTCCGACATTCCACGTACGAGCGCCACGATTGCTGCGGGGAGCTTGTCGGTCTTTTCCGGGTCGATGTTCATCAGAAGGTTGACGGGTGTCCCACGCGGTAGTGGGCCGATTTTGATGCCGTCGTATTGTCCGTTGAGAAATCCGTGTACGAAGATGCCGGCGGCGAGTGTGGCCACCGAGAGCGTCGCGAAGACGCCTCGCGTAAAGACTCTCCATTCCTGACTCGTCAGCAGTAACCAGAGTCCGACGACGAGAAGCACGCCCACGGCAACCCACAGCCACAAGGACGACATCGACAGCAGCGTTTCCGCTCCGAGCATCATGATCGCCCCAGCCGTCGTACCGCCGTAACCGCCGGCCCCCGTCACACCGAGAACGACCGCCAGAACGATCGCGAGGGAAAGGACGAGTATGCCGACATGGCGAGCGCGGCCGCGCATCACGCCAACCACGAAAAATGCCGCCAGTGCGAGCCAGAGTCCCCAGCTCAGAAACCCGAATGCGATGCATCCGCCGACGCGACCGAGATACCCGGAAAGAATCCCGACGATCAGCGGACGGATGAACGGCGGAGCGAACGAAATCTCGCTGTCGTTTGGCAATCTGTAAATGAATCCCGGATCGCCCGCCGCCGGTTGAGGCACGCCGCCTTTGCCGCTCGTGTCGTCGTCAGAACGCAGGTCGCCAGGGCGCCGGTATGGATCACCGGGCTTCGATGCACGTTCCTTGTTCCAGAGGAGCTTGCGAATGCCATCGTGGAACGCTTCGAGCCGACCTTTGACGGACGGATCGTGAGTGTAGATGCCCAGCTCGTTGTTGTGGAAATACGGAGCCGTGGCCCAGACACTGATCAGTGACGGTGGACGCAGATATCCCGGCCCGCCCATTGTCCGGCCGTCGCTGTAGGTCGCGTTGTTCCCATACTCGTCGATCGCTGCTGCCGTGCTGTAAGGGTTGTAGTAACGAATTGCACCGACCGAAGGCAGTGCCTTGAACGAATCCGAGGAGAAATTGTCCCAGACCTGGCCGCTCATGGCGTTGGTGGCCATCGCGCGACCGGAATACGTGCCGACGAGCGTGATGGGAACGCGCAGCTCGTTCGACAGGTAGTTGTCCTTGAGGAATGGATCGGTCGCTTCGATACTTCCGTCGGGTGCAGGTTTCAGCAGGTCATCGATCTGACGCAGCTGCCTGACGTAGTCATGGTAAGCCGGGCTGCGTTTGAACTTCTCCCAGTCGGCATAGTCCGACGGGAGTGTGTAGTGAAGGCGTGCCGGACCGTCGCCAGGAACGGGCGCTTTGTCCCACTCCACGTCGATCTTGCGACTGAAACCGAGGTCGAATCCCCTCGGTTGCTTGCTCGAGTGACAGATCGCGCAATGGTCGATGAATACTTCGCGACCATTCCGGCGTCGCTCGTCGTCCGGCCCGAGCTCTGCGATGCCGGCATCACCTGCGTGCCGGAGAAGCATCGGTGCCGTGCTTTTTGGCCGGATGCCCTTGCTGCCGACCTGGAAGAAGTCCGCCATGTATTTGACGCGGTAACGGTCGTTTACGTTCCAGTTGACCGAGTTGCTCAGGTTCGAAGCGACACTGAAGGGCCGCTGCGGCGTGAACCCGATGACGGGATTGTCGATTCGCAGCCACTGCTCGCCGAACAGGCCGATGTTCAGCGGTACTCGCGCGAGCGCCCCGAAGACGCCGACAGAGTCCTCGCCGGGAAATAAAACCGTCGCAAAATGCCGGTCTTTACTCGTGCTGCCGTTGTCCTCGAGGCTGCGCAGAAGGAGATTCGCGTCGCTCTGGCGCTCGGTAGGCTTCTCGAGCGCACGCTTCAGTCGCGCGGGAACGTCGAACACCGCGTTGATCACGTTCGTGTTGTTGATCTGGTCCGTACTGACGAGAGACGTGTCGATCGTCCCGGGCGCCTGGCTCCGAAGGAAGTGATACAGGAAGTTCGATCTCTGCAGGAGCGTGGCAAACGCCGGTTGTGGATCCCAGTACTGCCCGCCGATGATTCCGGACAGATTCTCCCATTCGGGATGTTCCGGATCCGCGGGCGGGTTGAGAGGATGTGGCCCGATGTGGCAGAAACCGCACGACATGCTGACGCGGAAGGGACGCACCAGGCTCGGATCGGAACTGAGTGTCGAATCTATGTAGTACCGGTCGTTGGTGTCCTCGACTTTCTGCTTCCAATACTTGCGCGCCTCTTCAGCCGCTTCGGTATTCGCGAAGAAATCGGGATTGAGGAAAAGCCGCAATCCGAAAATGCCGCTCGGATAGCCGTAAACGGAGGGATCGAAACCGTCCTGTACGAGCTGTTTTCTTACGCGGTCCGGAATGTAGTTGTCGAAGGGCTTCGGGTTGGACGGGTCGGCCTCCTTCTCGGTCTTCCACGGAGTGAAGAGCGGAGTGGGGTACTGTCCCGAATGCACCGGGCGTGGGACCGGCTCCCGCAACTCCCGGCCACGCGCATCGTAACGCTCGGCCTCGGCCTCCGATTGGTACGGATCGTACTGCGTCGACGGCTGGTAAGCTTGAGCATTGGTGGACGCGTCGTACGGCTTGTATCGGTTCGTTTCCGAATCCGCTTCCCGGTTGGGGTCGTATGGCTTGAGCAGCGCGGAGCCGGGCTTCTGCTCCTGGTCCAGATAGAGGCCGAGGATTTTCTTCTGCTTCTCCGTGGTGGACTTGAATCCTGGCTGATTGATCAGGCCCGTTCTTTTGAAACGAGTATCGCGCTGCCGCGAATCCAGCAGGATCATCAGATCTGTAAGCCCGTACCCCTCCTGCTGCAGCCAGTTCCAGAACACCTCGTCGCCTGCACCCCACACCAGCCACGTGTTGCGCCCGCGGATCGCGTTGCGTTCCTCGTTGTCGACAACGCCATCGCCATTCTCGTCGAAATCGATCGGCTCGAGCTTACCCTCTTTGGGATCCCAGACCTGATCCATCTGCCAGAGCAGATCGCGGGGCTCGGCTGGAAACGTCGCAACCAGCTTGTCCATGACCTCCTTCGGATCGTCACCGGACGCCTTGATCCCTCGCTGCGTGACGGGAGTACCGTGAAGTGTCTTCTGCGAGAGTAGCTCGTCCCTGGCGTCGTCCGGCCCGCATCCGTAAAGCGTGAAGACAAACAGAAGCACGAACGCCTGTTTTCCGAGGCCGCAGATGTTCTGTCGCCGGCTGCGAGTTGTGCTGCGTCCCGATGTTTCCTGACTACGCTTCATTGTTGATTGTTCTCCGCATCTCGCTCGTTGGTCCGTGGTCTGGGCCGGTCGGGCGGCCGCCAGCCGTTCACAACTCCGAGAGCCGATCGAACAGCCGCCGATAGAAGCGCCGCTGTGGTTTGATCTGATCAGGCTCGGGGAAAAGTACGATGTCTCCGTGGTCGGTGTGTTCGACAATCTCGTGATACCAGCGACCTGGAGACGTGCTCGAGAGATCGCTGATCGGGCCGCCAACCGGATGATTGCCGCTGATGCGTGGGTAGAGCTGCGAATAGACCGAAACGAGCCCGTCGTTGTGCCACCAGTCGCTGGCGCGGAACTCCGGATAGAACGGATGCGCATACGACGCCCGACCCATGTAGAAAGCGGTCGGGAACAGGAAAGGATTCATCCAGAATTCCGGATGATGGTACCCGCCGAACAAGCCCTCCGCGGTCTGCTCCGTGGCGTAGGAGAAGTAGAATGTGTCTGGATTTGTCCGGCACACGGCGTTCTGCTCGAGCAATGCCTGGATGGTCAGGCTGTATGCGCCGTGATCCCTGCCTCGAAACATGGGAGAGCGTGCGAGCTGAGCCATCAGCCGATCGAGCGGCTGGCCCGAATCGATGCCCCATTGATCGAGCTGGAAATCGTAAAGACGGTCGAAGAGGTCTCCCGCCACTCGCACCTGCAGCTCGATCGCACTCGACAGGAAGTGCCCGATGCTGAAATCGTGCAGCAGACCGGTTCGCTCGTCTGCCCCGAAGAAGTAGGTAGCCGTGCTGCCGTTCAATACTCCCGAAATGCTGGTGAGCGACTTGACCCAGTTCGCATTCGATCCCCAGCCGAAAAAATCGCTTGCGAGCAGATGCTGCAGCAGCCAGATCGTCGGCGCACCCATGCTGTGTCCGACCAGGTGCACCGGGTTGCTTTCGGACCACTGCGGATGAAACGGCGTGGAGTATGTGCGTCCGAACTGGGAATGTCCCTCGGTGCGCGCGTGGGCGCTTCCAAAATCGACTCGTCCGCCTTTGATCTGATAGGCGAGCTCGCATGCCCGGTCGTGTGAGCTGCTGACGGGGCCGAGCATCGCGACGAACTTCCGGAGCGTAGTGTTCAGCTTCTGTGCGACGCCCCAGTACGGGAGACCGAAGAGCTCGTCCGGGCCCCAGCCAAGCAACCCAGGTACCAGAATGACGGGATGATCGTTCATCGTCGGCGTTCCGCGGCTACCATCGGGCGAGAGGCAGGACGTTCGTATCCGTGTAACCTTCGTCTTTCCCTGTAACGCCGAGAAGTTTTCCGTTCCTGTCGAAGTATTGGACGGTCAGCGCGCTCGTAGGCCGATCGACGTAGATGCGGCAGAAGTTGTCCTCCTGCGTATAGGCCCACGACGTGTAATGCATCTCGCCATCGTTCAGAGGAAAGACGTCGAACTGACCCGGAGCCCGCGAATCGTGGACGTAGTTGTTCGGATCGCCGTCGGCAAAGGGAAATGGCCAGTAAAACGCGGACGAGGTTATGTCGTACAGATGTAACCCAAGCGACCTGGCTGCAGGCTGTTTCGCATTCACCTCGATTTCCATGCGCGCAATGTTTGCGCAGTGAATGTCTCCGGTCAGAAAAACGACATTCTCGATGTGATTGTCGACGATGTGCTGCAGGATGGCCTGTCGTGTGCGCGGATACGCCGGCCACGAATCGCTGTCTCCCCTGCGCTTTTCATTTCCTCTGAAAAGATTTGGAACGCCCTCGCCCGAAAGGCGCTCGTCCATCGCGTTTGGAGCGAAGACGCTCGAGGAGCCGATGAACTTCGGAACATTACCGCGCAGCTTCTGCTGGTCGCTCAGCCAGTTGAGCAGCTGCTGCAGCTGACCAAGATGCTGCCGGTCGATTTGCGGCCGGCCAAGCATGTGGTTGTCTTCGAGTCCCTCGGCATCATCCTTGAAGCGCTGCGTTCGGGTATCGAGTACAAAGAACGGATAACCTCCACAGTCGAATTTGTAATAGAGAAGCCGTCCCCACGTACGAGGGCTGTGACTCCACTCGTAGCTCATGTAGGCGCCGATCGCGTAGTTGAAAAGACGATGCTTCCCGGCATCCCGCAGTTGATCCTGCGTCCAGTTGTCTTCGATCTCGTGGTCGTCGAGCATCATGTATGTCGGAGATGTGCGCAGCAGACGCCGCATGTTCGGCGAGCCGAATGCGGTCTGGTAGCGCTCCTGGAATTCCTCGTACGTATCGGCGCGCCCGACGGGTAACAGGCGGTTGAGCGTATCTGCGTACACCTGATCGCCGATCATCAGTGTGAAGCGCGCGGCGTCCGGTCCGCTGTCGAAATGCGACAGCATCGGTCCGAAAATGCGGTCGGCTTCCTTTATCTTCCAGAGCAGACCCGGGTACCTGCACGAACCCAGAAGGAACGAGACCTTGTCCTGGATACTGTCTTTGTCGGGGAAAGTGCGGAACGTGACTTCGTAGTCGTCCAGTTCCTTGCCGAGGAGCATGTCCTGGATGTTCTCGATGTCGGGAAGACGCTTTGCGATCTCCGCATCGCTCGGCGAGTCGTCGTCCGGCCTCGGATCGTCGACCGAGAGAGTAGCCATGCGGACGACATACTCGCTATCCGGCCTGAGCTTGTACGGCTTGTCTATCTCGGCGGGCGCGACTCCGTCACTCTCGTGACGACCGAGCGCAACGTCCTCTCCGAGCGTAAATATACCAGTACGATCGAACTCGCGCTGCAGCCGAAAATAGTAAGCCTTGAGGATTTTCCTCTCACCAGAGAGCAGGCCAATGACACCGACAGTGCGCCGATCCGCAGCAGCGCTGCGTGCCAGATCCATTGGATTGTTCGCCTGGATCCACAGACGGCAGGAGCTCTCGGTCGTATGTCCGACGATGGGGCCGAGTCCCGGTGGGCGAAGTGCTGACATTCGGAGGTCTCGCTTCTGGTTGTCTCGAGAGCGCAGAAAAGAAACGCGGTATTCCCCTCGAGCGGCGCAACCGTGAGAGAACGAACTACCTCTGTCAAGAAAACGGACGGCGTGGAGCGTTCGCGAGGTGACGACGATCACGCGACACGCATTGGCATCGTGAGCGCGTTGCGGAAAAGACCTGGCTTCAAGAGCCGTCGCGCATTGTGCATGGGCGACGCCCACGGTGCATCAAACAGAGCGCGAACCGTGCCGGGAACAGTGACCGCGCTTACCCACGTCGACAAACTTTTGTAATCGACGATGGCGATTCGTTGACACGCTTTCGGGAGAAGTCCTACGATTCGCAGCGCAGTCCCAAGTATGGTGGAGGACCTTTTATGGCGCGCCCCCGAAAAAAAACGACCGTCAGAAAGGCCACTCGAAAGAAGAACGCGATGAAGCCGCTTTGCGGGAATGCCGCCCGGGCCACACCGCAGCTATCGGATTCTGTAATGATGGATCCGCGTCGTGCCGCGGCCATCCTGTCGACGCGATCGAAATGGGCCAACGGAACTGTACTGCACTACTGCTTCTTTACCGGCAGCTCGCGTTACGCAGTTCCCAAGACTCAGGCGGATGCGGTTCGACAGGCGTTTGCCGTCTGGAAGTCCGCCGGCATCGGTCTGGATTTTCAAGAAGTAAAAAAACTGAGCGAAGCCGAGGTACGAATTGGCTATTCGACTGCCGACGGAAGCTCTGCATCCGCGGTGGGCCGCGATGTTCTCGACGTCCCTCTCAATCAGCCAACCACGGTCTACGGATGGGATCTGACTACTCCGTACGGCAGAGGAACTGCGCTCCACGAGTTAGGACACGTGCTTGGCATGGAGCACGAGCACCAGAATCCGTTCGCCGGGATCACGTGGCACGAGGAAGCCGTGTACACCTCGCTTGCGCAGCCGCCGAACAGCTGGTCGCGTGAGAAGACCTTTCACAACATCCTCGAAAAGCTGAGCACGCAGCAGGTGCAGGGCTCAACATGGGATCCGGATTCGATCATGGAATACGAATTCGAGCCCGGTCTGATTGACGAGCCCCAGCAATACGATGAGAAGGGCCTCTATCCGCCGGGCAAGCTTTCGAATGCCGACAAGTCCTGGGCGCAGAAATGGTACCCCGGCGCCACGTCGCAGCCATCCGTTCTCGAGCCGTTCCAGTCGGCCGCCATCGAGCTTGCAGCGGGCCAGCAGGTCGATTTCGTGATTCGTCCGCAGGAATCGCGCAAGTATACGATCGCGACCAAAGGAGCTTCCGACACTCTGCTTGCGCTCTTTGAGGAAATTTCGGGCCAGCCTCGATATCTTACGGCTGACGATGACAGCGGCGAAAATCGCAACGCGAGCATCTGTTACAAGCTGTTCGCGGGTCGCACCTACTATGTACGCCTCCGGCTGTACTATCCGGGACAATCGGGAATGACTTCCGTATTGGTCTCATAGCCGCGCGCCATCGGTTTCCAGCGGCGTCTGTTCGTAAAGCCGTTGCCGCGTAGCTCGCCACTGTCGCCCAGCAGAGGTTCGAAACGGGAGTGAGTACGCCCGCGCTTGCCTTCCGCACGGCCACGGCCAACCGTTGGGCTTGATGCCCCCCGGACTAAGCGACCCCGCGCCCGTCGATGCGCTGACACCCTCCGCGCCAACCCTCTGGACTCCGCTCGGCCACACGCTCTTCCGCTGGCTCTGGATCGCCACCGTCGTCTCCAACATCGGAACATGGATGCAGGACGTCGGCGCGTCGTGGCTGATGACGTCGCTTGCGCCTTCACCGCTGTGGGTTGCGATGGTCCAGGTCGCGACGACGCTGCCGGTCCTGCTCCTGTCGATCCCGGCCGGCGCACTCGCCGATGTCGTCGACCGAAGAAAGCTGCTGCTGACAACCCAGACGGCAATGGTTGCCACCGCGCTGGCGCTTGCCGCGATCACGATGTCGGGCGCGATGACGCCAGCATTGCTTCTTGCGCTGACGTTCCTCATCGGCACCGGAGGCGCGCTCACGGCTCCAGCTTTTCAGGCGATCGTGCCGGATGTCGTGCCGCGCGCCGAGTTGCTCTCGGCGATTTCGCTGAACGCGATGGGATTCCACCTGTCGCGAGCCATCGGTCCGGCGCTCGGCGGCATCGTCGTTGCTGCCGCCGGGCCGGGCTTCAACTTCCTGCTCAATGCGGCATCGTTCCTCGGCACGATCGTCGTGCTGTCGCGTTGGCACGCGGCGGAACGCGAAAGCCTGCTTCCGCCGGAGGACCTTCGCGGCGCGATGCGCGCGGGTCTTCGCTACGCCCGCCACGCGCCGGCACTGCATGCGGTGATGGCGCGCGGCGCGGCGTTCACATTCGGCGCGAGCGTAGTGTGGGCGCTGCTTCCACTGCTCGCCCGCGAACAGCTCCATCTCGGCCCGCACGGATATGGTCTTCTTCTCGGGAGCATGGGGCTCGGCTCGGTCGGCGGTGCCCTGATCCTTCCGAAGATCCGCAACCGCGTCACGCCGGATTCGATCGTCATCGCCGCAAGCCTCGTCTTCGCGCTCAGCTGCTTTGCGATTGCGCACGTGACGAAGCCGCTTGCGGTCGGTTTGCTGCTTCTGCCGGCCGGCATGGCCTGGATTGCAGCGGCGTCTACCGTGAACGTCTCGGCGCAGAATTCTGTTCCGGCCTGGGTTCGCGCACGCGCACTGTCGCTCAATCTTCTGTGCATCTTCGGCGGCATTGCCACCGGCAGCATCTGCTGGGGATGGCTCGCAGGAAGAGTCGGCGTGCCGCTTGCGCTCGATGCCGCGGCCGTGAGCCTCATCGGCAGCCTTGCCGTTGGCAGATTCGTGCGTCTTCCCGACGCAGGGCCGATCGACCTGAGGCCCGCACCTACAGCATGGGTCTCCGATTTCGCCGAAGAACCGTCACCCAACGACGGCCCCGTGCTCGTCACGATCGAGTACCGGATCGATCCCGCCAATACGCGCGACTTCGTGCGGAGCATGGCGAGTCTTCGCCGCATTCGCCGCCGCGATGGTGCGATTCGCTGGGCGCTGTGGTCGGATCCTGCGCACCCGGGAAATTATCTGGAAAGTTTCGTCGTGGCTTCGTGGATCGAGCACATGCGCCAGCACGAGCGAATGACCAAAGCCGATCGCGAGGTGCAGGCAGTCGCGACTGCATTTCATCTCGGCCCCGGTGCACCGCTCGTCATGCACCGCATTCACGCGATAATGGGTTGAAACCTCATAAGACGCTGCGCTTACAGACGAATTGCAGAAGCTGCCGGCAGCAGCAACGATATCGACCATGCGTTCGTGGAGATCGTGGCGCGCTACGCCGTCGCCGAGACAAAGCAAGCCGGATGGACACCGGAGCAAGTTGAGAGGACAACGTAGGGATGCTTACACCTACCCCGAGATCTGCAGCGACCCCCAAAACTTTAGTGATGAGACTGGAAAGCCAACCGGGCTGGGGCGCAGGTCTCGTGGTGCGCGACCTGCCGCTGCACTGGGAGATGTACTTCGAGCACGGCGGTGAGCGAAAGTTCGTCAAGAGCCTGGCAACGACTCTGGTGCCCGTGACGCTTTCGCCGTCGGATCTGACCGCGCTCGAGATCAAGGCGTTCGCACGCCACTCCAGATCCGACCTTCGGACGACGAGCGTCGCACGCGTTCGCACTCCTGCGGCAGCCAAGGCGCGATTCGCGTCGATCGACGAACAGATCGCGTTCTTCGAGAAGATTTTTCCCGGCGGTTTCCTCGGTGACGTCTTCACGACCGAAGAGCGTGGAGTTCTCGGGGCAAAGGGAAAATTCGGCTACAAGGAAGCGGCCATCGCCCTCGCGCAGCAGGAGCTTTCTCTCGAGCGCTTCGAAACTGTCGAAGCGGCGGCGCTGTTCGACAGCGCAAAGAAGGTCCTGCAGGCAACGAGCATCGTGTTCCCGATGGAAGGCCCCATTCCGTTCGCGGCCATGGATGACGAGAATCGGGCATCGACAGTGACCGCCCTGAAGGATCTGCTGTACGGCGAAGGCGAGTACGGCAGCCGCCTGCAGGCGTTCGTCGGCGCAATCCACATGAAGGACAAGAAAGGCGAGCCGAAGGCGGCGTCGTGGCCGCTGGCGACGATCTTCGCGGCGTATGTGCGGCCGAACGAATGCGTCTGCGTAAAGCCCACAGCTTTTGCGACCCAGTCGGCCACTCTCGGCATGTCGGTCGAAAAATCGCAGCCGGTGACCGCTTCCGGATATCGCGACTTCGCCGAGGTCGCCACGAGGACTCGCGATGCGCTGACGGCAGCCGGTCAGGAGCCTCGCGATCTCATGGACGTATATTCGTTCATCTGGCGGACACACGCCGAGAAGGCGTAGCCCTCGACGAACGAACAGTCACCGGCAAGCGCCTGGTGCTGAAACCGGGCCGGCCCCGGTTTCAGCACACCTGCGTCATTGCCGATGCGTCGCTGCCGCTGCACGATCGCGGCTTCCCGAGAGAGGAAGCACGTGACGACCGACGAACAGCGGCTCATCGAAAAACTTCGGCGCATCGAGGCGCTGTTCTCGCGGCCCGGGACCGACGGCGAACGCGACGCGGCAGCCCATGCGCGCGACCGCATCCTGAAACGCCTCGGCGAATCGATTGCGCATGCGTCGATCTACGAGGATCCGCCCGTCGAATACCGGTTCTCGCTCGCGGATCCGTGGTCCCAGCGTCTGCTCTTCGCGCTGCTGCGGCACCACGGAATCGCGCCTTACCGGCGCCGCGGCCAGCGACGCAACGTCATTACCGCACGGGTCTCCCGGCGTTTCGCCGATGAAGTCCTCTGGCCGCAGTTCCGCGAGTTCGAACGCGAGCTGCGAGAGTACTTCGATCAATGCACGGACCGCATCATCGATCAGGCGCTGAGCAGCGCGAGAAGTGGGCGAAGTACCGCATCGGGTGGGCGCTGAGAAATGTCGATCCCGTTCTGGCGCACCTTTCCTTTGCAAGTGTGAAGGAGGTCGCGTCGCTGAGACTGCAGATTGCAGGCCCGGAATGCGATTCCGCACTGGACTGAACCCCGGCAACTCCCTAGAACCCGCGCAGCGAACAAGACGTCCGTTCTCTGGGAGGATCACTCATGAAGATCTCGAAGCGGAACATCTGGCTGCACTCTGCCATCCTCGGCGCTTCTTTGTGGACGACATCGGCGGTCATCGCCGGGCCGAGCAGCACGACCTGCGTCGTCGACAACACGCTCGATACCAACGCGAGCCTGCCACCGGTGGCAGGCTCGCTTCGCGACTGCATGACGCGGGTCATCGCCGGCGACACGATTACGTTCGACCCGGACGTCTTCGATCTCACGAATTCAAATGCTGAGACCACGATCAACGTGCAGGATCCGCTTCCCGCCCTCGACGACGGAAACGTCACGATCGATGCGTCCGACCGCCGGGTGACCATCAACGGCTCAGCGGCAGGCAGCTCGGTGGGCATCGACATGACATCGAGCAACAACCAGGTCCTGGGTCTGACCATCGTCGGATTCAGCAGCTCGGGAATCCGGATCACCGATGCGGCATCGAACACGATCGGCGGACCACGTTCGACCGGCATCGGACCGAACGGGCAGGGAATGCGCATCTCCGCATGCGGCTCGTTCGGCATCGAGATCTCGGGCGGCGGCAGCACCGGCAACACCGTAAAGGGCTGCTGGATCGGTCTGGACGCGTCCGGCGCGGCGCCGATGCCGAACGTTGCGGGCATGATCGTTCAAGGCGGCGCCCATGCCAATACGATCGGCAGCGTGGTCGCCGCGGAAGCCAACGTGATCAGCGGCAACACGTTCGAAGGGATTACGCTTTCCGACGCCGGCACCGACGACAACGTCGTCATTGGAAACGTGATCGGTACGACGGGTGCAATCGACGGCCCGATCCCGGGTCGCACTTCGACCGCCGGCAATGGCAGCGCCGGTGTCTTCCTGTCGCGCGGTACGCAAAGCACCAAGGTAGGCGGTGACAGTTCGGGCGAGTCGAATGTCATCGGGTTCAACGGCGGCAACGGCGTCGAGGTTCGTGCGACGGGAAGCAGACGCAATTCGGTGCAAGGCAACCGGATAGGCAAGAACATCCGCGGCGGAATCGCGCTCTTCGACGGCAGCAACGATGCGGTCCGGCCGCCCAACATCACCAGCGTCCAGGAAATCGGCGCCGGCTCGACCGGTTCGGGAGTAGCGCTTCGACTCACGGGGACGACGCCGGCCAATGGCGGCATCGAGGTCTTCAATGATCCGTCCGATCAGGGCGGGGCGTTTCTCGGGCGCAAGGATGTGCTGAGCGGCGCCTGGACTACCGATGTCGATGGCACGAGCGGGGAGAATCTGTCGGCAACCCTGACCGACGATCTCGGCAACACTTCGCGCTTCGGGGTCTTCGGCCTCACGTCGCTCGATACCGACGACGACGGCGTGTCCGACGTGATCGAAACGCTCGCGGAGACGGATCCCGCCGACCCTGCGGATACGCCCACGCTGCTCCACGAAGCACTGAGTGTGAGCAAGATGTCGATCAGGCTGAATTTCAAGAGCAGCGGCCGCGACTCCCTCAAGTTTGCGGGCGGCCTCACGTTGCCGTCCGGCTTCACGCCGGACAGCTCGAGGCTGGGCGTTTACGTTGCCGGTCACTCCGACCATCTCAATCTCGATAGCGGTGGACACGGCTCCTCGGCGAACAGCAAGGTGTTGTTCAAGACGTCGTCGATGACGGGTCCTGTCGTCAAGTACGGGATCAAGCTGGCTCCGCTCAACGGCGGGTTGGAGACGAGCGGGATCTCTGAGAAGACGACTACGGGTGATGGAGAGCGATGGGTACTTCCGGTTGCTGTAACGCTTGGGAGCTCGGTTGCGTACGGCACTGTCACGGTGACGTACAAGGCGACGCAGGGAAAGTCGGGCAAGGCTTCGATGTCGAAGTGACGCGCTCAGGGGCGGCGTCGTGAAGAGCAGATGATGTCCGAGTCGCGTCCTGCTTCCGAGCCGAAAGAAAAACCTGCGCGTACGATTCGCCCGAGAGACGCGGCCACGCTGATCCTGGTCCGCAGCGACGGAGCGAAGCCGCGAATCCTGATGGGCCAGCGCTCGCGCGGCCACGTGTTCATGCCGGATAAATGGGTTTTCCCGGGCGGGCGCGTCGATCGCGCCGACCTGCGCGCACCGGCAGCAAGCGAGCTTCGTCCGGAGATCGCACAGCAACTTTCCGCGGGAAGAGTTCGAAGGCATCCGCGTGCGCTCGCACTGGCTGCGGTGCGAGAGACGTTCGAGGAAACCGGGCTCGTTGTCGGCAGGGCCGGCGCGCTGCAAGGGCGCGTGCCGCCGGCATGGTCCGACTACGCGAGCCACGGCGCGGCGCCCGATCTCGCGCAATTTAACTTCGTGGGCCGTGCGATCACGCCGCCGGGAAGGCCGCGGCGCTTCGATGCACGCTTCTTTCTTGCCGAAGCCGAAAAGGTGCTGCTCGACGAGAGGCCGCACGCGAGCGGCGAAGAGCTGCTGCACGTCGAATGGTTCGAGCTCGAACAGGCCGAAGAGCTCGACCTGCCGATGGTCACGCGCTTCGTGATCGGGGAGGTGCGGCGCCGGCTTGCCGGCGAGAACGTGGACGCGCCGTTCCTGCGCTGGTCGCGTCGCCCGGTCCGCGACTGAAGCGGGCGAGCTGCGGCTTCAGGCCACCCTGGCCACACGCCCCGGCGTGAACTCGCACGGCATCCGCTTGATGCCGTTGATGAAGTACGAGACCAGCCGGTTCGGCTCGCCGGTGATCTCGAGATCCGGCAGCCTGCGGAAAATCTCGCGGAACATCACGAGGATCTCGCGGCGGGCCAGGTTCGCCCCGAGGCAGAAATGCGGCCCGGGCCCGCCGAATCCGACGTGCTCGTTCGGCGTGCGCCCGACGTCGAACCGGTACGGATCGCGGAAAACGGCGTCGTCCCTGTTCGCCGAGTTGTACCAGAGCACGACCTTGTCACCGGCAGCCATCTTCTGGCCGCCGACCACCGTGTCCTGCGTGCACGTACGCCGCATGTGAATCACCGGGCTCGCCCAGCGGATGATCTCTTCGACTGCGGTCTTTGCCATGCCGTCGAAGTCCGCGGCCCAGCGCGCGCGCTCGTCCGGATAGTCGCAAAGCGCCTTCATGCCGTGGCTGATCGAGTTTCGCGTGGTCTCGTTGCCGGCGACCACGAGCAGGATGAAGAACGAGCACAATTCTTCGTCGGTCAGCGCGCCGTCTTCCTGGCTGGCGTCGAGAAGCGCCGACGTCAGGTCGTCTTTCGGCCGGCGCCGATGCTCTTCGGCCAGATCGCGCATCAGCTGGGCCAGGTTCGCGCCCGCGCCCATGATCGCCATCATCGCGTCCTCGCCGTTGGAGGTGAATTCGGGATCGCCGATGCCGAGGATGATGTTGGTCTGCTCGAAGACCATCGCCGAGAGGTCGGCCGGAATTCCCATCAGGTCGCAGATGATTTCGAGCGGAAGCGGCGCCGCGATGTCGGCTACGAAGTCGCACGCGCCTTTCTCGATCACGCGATCGATGATGGTGGCCGCTCGAGACTGGACGCTGGCTTCGAGCCGTGCGAGCGCGCGCGGCGTGAAACCTCGCGAGACGATCCGGCGCTGGCGCGCGTGCCGCGGGTCGTCCATGTTGATCATGCCGCCGAAAAACTCGTTGAAGTCCGACGGAAGGTCCGGGATCGACGTGGCGCCGCGCGCCGAGCTGAAGATCTCCGGAGTGCGGCTGGCGAGCAGCACGTGCTCGTGGCGCGTCAGGCACCAGAAGCCGGGACCGGTCTCAATAGGGAAACCCGGGATCTCGTGCTCGCGAAAGAACGGTATCGGTCGCTCCTCGCGAAGCGTATGGAAAGCGCCCTCGCGATCTTCGAGGGGCATTGCCCAGAACAGGAGGTCGTCGAGGTCGATCTGGTCGGCAGTAAGACTTTTTCTGATGTTCACTGTTTGTCTCGCTGAAATTTGTTCGGGCCGCGCTTGCGGCGCGCGAACATGCTCCAGATCGATTGCGAACGAAAATACGCGACGGGATGGCGCTTCAGAGCTTCGCGACGATCTCCTCGGTGACCGACCACAGGCGGTCCGCCATCGCGGCGTCGCGTCCATGACGCGAGGATTTCCCAATGTTGCAATCGTAGAAATACTCGCCCGAAACGCCGGCCAGCGACGGATGAGCAGTTACGAAGCACTGGGTGGCGGCGCCTTCCGGAATGCTCTTGAGCGCGATCGCCGAAGCCAGGCCGAGGGCAGTGCGCGCGATGACGTTCATGTGGCGGCCGAGGTTGGTTGCGATCACGCCGGGGTGCAGTGCATTGGCCGTCTGTTTCGTGCCGGCGAAGCGGCGCGCCAGGGATCGCGCGAACAGGAGATTCGCGAGCTTGGATTGCCCGTAGGCTCTCCATGGCCGGTAGCCCTTCTCGAACGTAAGATCATCGAACTGGATACCGGTCGCGGGCGCCATGGTGTGCGCGTCGCTCGAAAGCATCACGACTCGCCCCGCCGGCGCAAGCCGGCCGACGAGGCCCGTCACGAGCAGGAAATGACCGATGTGGTTGGTGAAGAACTGCAGCTCCTGTCCGTAGTGAAGCTCTCGTTTCGGCAGCGCCATGATTCCCGCGTTGCACAGAATCGCATCGAGCTTTGCGCCCGTGCCCTTGACGGTTTCGACGCATGCACGGACCGAGTCGGGATCGGAAAGCTCGCAGGCGAGCGGCACAGCGTTCTTTCCGAACGCGCGGCACGCCTCCTCCGCCTTCGCAGGGCTGCGCGCGGCGCCGAAGATCGTTGCACCGCGCATTGCCAGCACGCGGGCGCTTTCCTGTCCGAGACCCGAGCCGACGCCGGTGATGAGGATGTTCTGCCCGCGCAGGTCGAGGCCGTCGGTGACTTCCTCTGCGGTCGAAGCATAACCGAAGCCGTTGGCGCCGCGCCGGCCTTTGATTGTCGAGAGCAGGGACATCTTGATTCCTCCGTGCAGCGGTACGCGCCGCTACGTTTTGCTCGACACGGCTCCGTCGTTTCAGTGATGAAAAACGGCGGTCGCGGACAGCGGCAGCTTGCAGGGGAAATGGTGTGATCGCCAACGGCGGTTGAGCCGCTTCGCTGCATCGCATAGCCGTTCACGATGGCGGTCTTGCGGAGAGCCGGAACGACCGGCGGCGGCCGGCAGGGTGGCGCCGAAGACACACCCGCGTCGCCGGGATCCTCCGATCTCACGATCCGTCCGGCGGCAGACAAACCACTCTCTAAGGACGAGCGCGCCTTCAATCGTCTGACGGCGCGCATCGGCGAGCTCGAACGAGACATCGCCGCCGAGCGCGCGAAGCTCGAGAGCTTCCTCGACCGATACAACGAAAAGGTCCTGCCGCTCGAGCAGGCCCTGGCACGCAGGCAGGTTGAGCTTGCGCGTGCGCTGGCTGACGCCGCCGAACGGCTGGCACTTCGAAACAAACAGAAAGACGCGCTGCGCGAGATGCTGGTCGACCTTTGCCGCGAAGCATTCGACGTCGAGAAACCGGATGCCGGGACCGAAGCGTTCTACGACGAATGGTCCGAGGTTCGCTACCGCGAGGAGCTGCGCCGGGAGGCTGACGACCTGAAGCACGAGCTGGCCGACGACCTGCGGTCGCGCTTCGGCATCGACGTCGACGTTCCCGAAGGCACGTCGCCGGAGGCGATGGCGCGGTTCTTCCACGAATTGAAACAGAGAGAACGAGCAGCAGCCCAGTCGTCCCCTGAAGAAAACACAAAGCGGGCAGGGCGCGCGGCGCGCCGTGGACGCGGCGCGGCCACGGCTCGCAGCCTGCGCGAGATCTATCTTTCGCTGGCGAAGGTTCTTCATCCCGACGTTGTCGCGGGCGACGAAGGTAAACTCCGGGAAGAGTCGATGAAGCGGGCGATCACGGCCTACCGCGACTTCGACGTGACCGCACTACTTGACCTCGAGCTGCGTTGGCTGGCCAGGGACAGTGCGCGCGGAGCACTCCCGGACGATGCGCTCCGGCGCTACATCCCCGCGCTCAGGCAGCAGGCGGCGCGTCTGGAGCAATCGCTCGAGGAAGAGAGTCGCGATCCCCGCTACGGGGCGATTCACTTCGTCGCATTCATGGACGAACGCTGGGGTCTGGCCGAGCTGAAGAAGCATGCCCAGGAATTGCGCGAGGCAACCGAGAGCGTCGAGCAGATGCTGCGGTACGTGAAACGGTGCGAGGCAAAAACGGAGCTGCTGCGGCTGGTCGCCGAATATCGCGAAGGCATGCGCCGCGAAATCGGGGACAGACACTGATTTCGCAGTCCTGCGAAATCAGTGTCTGTCCCCGAATTCCTACTGCGGCTCCATGCGGTAGATGCTGTTGTTGCCGTTGATGATGTAGATCTCGCCGCGCGCATCCTGGCCCCACGAAACCACGCCGACGAACGTAGCCCCCGCCGACTTTGCGTCATTCGTTCGATCGGTGACGTTCGTCGCCGCTCCCCCGGCAATCTCGAACGTGTGGATGAACGCGCCGCACAGGTCCGAGAAAAAGTAGGTTCCCTGAAGGTCCGGCATCGAGCAGCCGCGGTAGACATAGCCGCCCATCACGGCGCAACCGCTGGCATGCGTGTATTCATGGACCGGAAACGTGAAGCCCGTCGGCGGGTCCGGGCACGGCGGGCTGTGGCAGGTGGACGCTTCGAAAATGTTCCAGCCGTAGTTTTCACCGCCGATGCTCGACGCCGGAGAGTAGTCAACTTCCTCGACGGATCCGGCGCCGACGTCGCCGATGTAAAGATCACCAGTCATGCGGTCGAAGCTGAAGCGCCACGGATTGCGCAGGCCCTTCGCCCAGATGTACTCGAGCTCGCTGGCGCCGCCCGCGTAGTGCGGGTTGGTCGCCGGCACGGTGACGAACGGCGCAGAGTCGTGGTCGACGTCGAGGCGCAGGAGCTTGCCGAGCATCGAAGCGTCGTCTTGCGCGTTCACGCCGGATCCTCCGTCGCCCATGCTCCAGTACAGGTAGCCGTCGCTGCCGAACTGCAGCTGCCCGCCGTTGTGGTTGGCCGCGCCCGGATGCGGCACGAGCACGAGCTCCTTCCTCGTCGATTCGTCGGCGGTGTTCGGATCGGAAACCTCGTAGCGAGCCAGCACGAGATCGCCCGAGGTGTTGGTGTAGCTGATGAAGAAACGCCCATTGCTCTCGTAGTCGGGATCGAACGCCATGCTGAACAGGCCGCGCTCGCCGCCGTTGGTCGTCAGGTCGCTGATGTCGAGGAACGGCGTCGGATCGATCGAGTTGTCCACGAGGTTGAGGATGCGAATGAGGCCGCCCCGTTCGACGACGAACACTCGCCTCGCATCGAGACGCGGCGCCGTGAGGAAAATCGGGGCGATGAAGTCGCTGCTGACCAGAATCGCGTCGATCGAAGTACCGGCGGTCGTTTCGACACCGGTACAGAGCGCGCTCGCATTCTCGAGCTGGCACAGCGCCGAGCAGCCGTCTCCGTCGGTGAGGTTCCCGTCGTCGCATTCCTCGGGCAGCTCCGCGACGCCGTCTCCGCACTCGGGAGGAATGACGCAGATGCAGCTCTGGCTGCACAGGCCCGGACAATTCCCGTCGTCACCGATCTCGCACTCCTGAGTCGGGCCCTTGATCGCGTCGCCGCAAACCGGCGACAACGCCTGCACTACACTGCGGGCAGCGTCTTCGTCGAGATCACGAACGGCGTCGAGCTCGCCCGTCGTCGTGCATCCCCCGCGGGTCTCCGCGCTGGAGAACGCCGAGACCAGGCGCTCGTAAGCCATCTCGAGGCATTCGTCGTTCGGACCGAAGCCGCGCGCGGCGGGCTTTCCGTAACACGCCAGCCGGCCGCTGAGATAGCGGCCGGCGCCTTGCAGCTTGGTTGCCGCGCAGGCGCGCGCCTCGTCGGTTGGATCGGGAGTCAGTAGCGCATCAATCGAGGTGCGCGTGTCGTCCACGATGCCCTGGGCAATGGTCTCGTCGTCCGTCGTGACGCAGCCGCCGAGGAGCTCGGCCTTGTTGAAAGCCGATGCGAGCTTGCTTGCGGCGCGCGACGTGCACTCGGGATCGACCGCCTCGCCGCTTCTCAGCGCGGAGGCGTGGCACGCAAAGAACGACTTGGCGTACCTCGCGGCACCTTTCGTCTTGGAACCGCCGCAGCGATTGGCTGCGGGGTCGGCGGCAGACTGGCCGGCGCAAGCCAGGACGAGCGCGGCGATGAAGGCTGCAACGATGCGGCCCTTGTTCATGTGTTTCCCCTCCCGTGCGGCGTCCCCCGTCGCACGGCCCCTGTTTATCGCGACCATGGCCGCGGAGGCCAGCCGTTTTTGACCGGAGATGCTTACTTTCGACAGGCCCGGAAGTCGGCGTAGTCGCCCGTCGCGCTCGAGCTGGTCTCGTCCGCATCGGTAAGCACGGCGATTCCGCCGGGTTTCGGCGCGGCTTCGAGCTCGAATGCCGACAGGAAGTCCGATCGGACGTCGACCCGCTCGTCGGTCCACGTGCCTTTGCCGTCGGTCCCGCTGCGCAGCACGCGTACCTTGGTCAGTCCCATGTTCGATTCGAGGCGTGTCCCGGTCGGAACCTTCTCGCTCCAGATGTACTTGACCGCGCGCGGACCGCGAATGGTCGAGTACGGCACCAGCAGGTAGACGGCGAGCACGCTGTCGTTGCGCGACGATTCGCGTTCGTCGCCGTTCTTCGGGAACTCCATGGGCCGCCAGCGCCATGCGAGGATCGGGTATTCGTCGAGGTTCCACTCGAAGGACCTGGCAGCCTGCTGGCCGAGGCCCACCGAGTGCGCGCGAAGGAATCGCGAACCGGATTCCTCCTGGACGGTGTAGGTCTTCTTCGCCTCGTCCTTGCGCACTTTCCAGCCGGCGGGGAACTCTCCGACTTTTGCGGCGGAGAAATTTTCGATCGGGATGCAGTCGTCGGCGCGAGCCGGCGGAGCGGCGATGGCCATCGAAACGGCGAGGATTGCGGATGGCAATGACAGAAGGCGGCGCGGGTTCCGCATGGATCCGATCTTCTATCTGGGCGAAACCAACGCAATCGTCGTCGTGGCGCAGTCAGGACTACGACGACTCCGGTCCGTCCTCTTTCGAGGGGAGGATTGCAGTGCCCACGTTCGAATCATCCGTGGAAACGGCTGCGAGGCCGGTGATCTCGCGGATCTCGCTCGCATCGAGCGACTCGGCCTTGAGGAGCGCATGGGCCAGAGCATCGAGTTTGTCGCGGTTGGCGGCCAGCAGACGGTCGGCCTCGCCGTGACACTCCTCGACGATCCGACGAACCTCGGCGTCGATCAGCTCGGACGTGGCCTCGCTGTAGGGTTGATGCTGGAAAGCCGCCGGCAGGCCTTCATCCTGCGGCGCGACGAAGCTGATCGGCCCGAGCTTGTCGCTCATTCCCCAGCGGAGAACCATGTGGCGTGCGATCTCGGTGACCTGCTTCAGGTCATTCTCTGCGCCGGTCGTTGCGATGCCGTAGACGAGCATCTCCGCGGAACGCCCGGCCAGCGAGCTGGTGATGCGCGCGCGAAGATAATCTTCCGAGTAACTCGTGCGGTCGTCGATCGGCAGCTGCCAGGTCACGCCGAGCGCCATGCCGCGCGGAACGATCGATACCCGGTGCACCGGGTCGCTGCCCGGCGTCAGCAGTGCAACGAGCGCATGGCCGGATTCGTGGTACGCGGTGCGTTCGCGATCGGCCGGCTGCAGCAGGATGTGGCGAGCCGGTCCCAGCGTGATCTTCTGCAACGCCTCCGCAAAGTCCTTCGCGCTGACCGCCGACATTTCCTTGCGTGCTGCAAGCAGCGCCGCCTCGTTGACGAGGTTTCGCAAGTCTGCGCCGACGAGGCCCGGCGTTTCCGATGCAATCCTCGCGAGCGAAACATCGGGATCGAGCGGGACTTTTCGGGTGTGCACCTTGAGAATCGCTTCGCGTCCAGCCCGGTCCGGACGCTGGACGACGACACGGCGATCGAAGCGTCCGGGCCTGAGCAACGCCTGGTCGAGCACATCGGCACGGTTGGTGGCGGCCAGGACGATGACTCCTTCTCGTGAGTCGAAGCCGTCCATCTCGGTAAGAATCTGGTTCAGAGTCTGTTCGCGCTCGTCATGTCCGCCGAGCTGCGCGCCGCTGCCGCGCGTGCGACCGATCGCATCGAGCTCATCGATGAATATGATCGCAGGTGCTGCCTCGCGAGCCATGCGAAAGAGGTCGCGCACGCGGGCCGCGCCGACACCTACGATCATCTCGACGAACTCGGACGCGCTGAGGCTGAAGAACGGAACCTCTGCCTGGCCGGCGATCGCGCGGGCCAGCAGCGTCTTGCCAGTCCCCGGCGCGCCGACGAGCAGCACGCCCTTCGGCATCGTTCCTCCAAGCTTCTGGTACTTCTGAGGGTTCTTCAGGAAGTCGACGATCTCGAGCAGCTCGTTCTCGGCTTCGTCGATGCCGGCGACGTCGTCGAACGTGACCTGCGGCTTTTCCTCGCTGTATCGTTTGGCGCCGCTGCGGCCGAGGCCAAACAGACCGCCGCCGGCCGCTGCCGCCCGGCGACTCATCCATACGAAGGCCGCAATCAGCAGCAGAGTCGGACCGAAGCTGAGCAGCAGCCTGAGCCATGACGGGCCTTCGACGTCGACGGCCTCGACGACCACATGCTTGTCGTCGAGGAGCTCTTCGAGTCCGGGATCGGCAAAGGCGGGCCGCTGCGTCCTGAAATGTGCCGAGCCCTTCGGTTTGACGGCGCTCGCCGGTTCGCCGCCGGCAGGAGGCGACGCGGGCTCGGGCGTGTAGACCACCTCGGTCTTGAAATCTCCCGTGATCGTATCGCCCACGGCGACGATGCGCGTGACGTTTCCGGCGACGACCTGCTGCTTGAAGAACGTGTATGGAACTTCGATCGATGCGGGCTCCGGAAAGAAGGCAAGCCGCACGAGATAGTTGACGAGCATCACGACGAGAAAGACCAGCCACCAGGGTTGGGGCTGCATCGAGCGCCCGCGGGTTGGCGTTCTCGATCCGCTGGCCGCGGCGCTGTCCGGTCGCTTTGCGGCCGGAGTCGTAGTGGAGCGGTCGGGCATGCGTATTGTGTTCTAGGAGGGGCACGCGATGCATGCGAATTGCCGGCAGCGCCGCCAAATGGACGGGCGTTCGTCGTCAGCCGCGAAACCGCGAGGGCGTCTGTCCCGTCCACTTGCGAAACGCACGTGAGAAGCTGCTGGCTTCGCGAAATCCGAGCGAGAACGCGATCTCGGTGATCGACCAGCGGCCCTCGCGCAGCAGGTTGCGGGCCATCTCTTCGCGTGTTCGCGCGACAATCTCCGCGAACGGCAGGCCCTCCTCGGCCAGTCGGCGCTGCAGGGTTCGAGCGCCGATCCCGAGCGCCTTCGCGATTTCCTCCTGAGACGGCTCGCCGGCAGGCAGCCTGTCGCGGATGAGCGCGTTCACTTTTGAAGCGAGGCCGGCCTCACCGCGCTCGGCGATTTCCCGGGCCATCACTTCATCGCTTCGCAGCGCCAGTTCCGCGTGAGCCGCCGGGAGTGCGGCGTCGATCAACGCCCGATCGAATTCGAGCACGTTCCCGTCGGCGCCGAACGTGACCGGGGCGCGAAAGAAGCGGTCGAACGCATCCGACGGAGACGGTCGAGGACGCTTCAGCGTTACCGAGAGCGGACCGCAGCGACGGTCTCCGTGCAGCGTGCGGAGCGTTCTCACTTTGAGCGACACGATTGCATCGACCGACTCGTTTTCCAGGCGTGCGTCGGGTGCGATGCTGATGATGAGGCGGCAGCGGTCGCCGTCGTCGTCGAGGCGATACTCCGCGGCATCGCTGACGATGCGGCTGTAGCGCACGAGGCGGGTGAACGCATCGCGCGCCGAAGCGCTCGCCAGAATCGCGACGCCGAGCGCAGGGAACGCAGGGAAAGAAAGATAGCGCGATGCGAACAATCCGAAGCAGGGGTCGCCGGTAGCGGCGACGGCCAGCCGCCAGAGGCGACCCGTAGCCGTAACCGGCGCGCGGCCGGCTGGATCGCGAAGGGATTGCTCGTCGATTCCGGCCTGGCGAGCCAGGCTGCGACCGTCGGTACCGCGGTCGTCGAGCGCGGCGACGATGGCCCGCGCCCACGATGTGAGCACCGAAGGTGCGCGCGGCGAAGTCCTGTTGTCGTTTGCGGACAATCGATTGTCGTTCACGGACGAGTGGCCCTGCGGCGGTCCTGTTAGCGTACCCCGTCGGTCGCGAGGACCGAGGAGGTACTCATGCAACGCGCAGTTTGCCCGAACCCCGCTCTTTCCGCACGTGTCAATGCGGTTTCTGCAGCGACAAGGAACGTTCTCCCATCGCCGGGTGCGCGAGCCGGTCTCGATGACGGCGCGCGCCGCATCCGCGACGGAGTACGGGCGTGTAGCCGGGCCTGGCGCCAACGCTATCCCGTCCTCGAGCAATGGCAGAGCGCCATCGGTCTCGCCCTGCAGCTGTTCGCGCTGTTCGGCATGACGGGCTGCGCGCTTCTGTACGCTCGCGGGATCCTCGGTGCGGTCGTCGTGGTGCCGCTTGCGGCCTTCTTCGCGTCCGTTGCGCACGAGATCGAGCACGATCTCATCCACAAGTGCTACTTCCCGACGCGGCGACGGGTAGCCGACGCCATGCTCGCGATCGGCTGGCTGATGAGGCCGAGCACGATCAATCCCTGGATTCGACGTCGCCTGCACCTGGAGCACCATCGCATTTCCGGAACCGCGGGCGATGTGGAGGAGCGCGCGATCACCAACGGCATGCCGATGGGAGTCCGTCGCATTGCAGTGATGATCGACGGGCTTTTCGCGGGGTCGCTGCTCAGGCCCGTTCCCGCGGGGCAGAGGAGGCGAACGATCGTGCGAACGTTTGCGGCCTATTTCCCGCTCGGGCTGCTGCATTACGGAATCTTCTATCTATGGGTGGTGGTACACGGCTTTCTGGGGCTGGCTTCCGTAGTCGGCCACGTCGTGCACGTTCCCGGCTGGATGAGCGGTGTCGACTTCCTCTTTGTGGTCTGCGTCGCGCCGAACGTGCTGCGGACGTTCGCTCTCCATTTCGTGAGCTCGAACCTGCACTACTACGGCGACATTGCCGTGGGCGATGTGCTCCGCCAGGTGCAGGTGCTCGACCGCGGCGTGTTCCTGCCGCTGCAGATCTTTTGCGCGAACTTTGGCAGCACGCATGCCATCCACCACTTCTACGTGCCGGATCCGTTTTACATGCGACAGCTGACCGCGCCGGTCGCGCATCGATTGATGCGGGAGGAAGGGGTTCGGTTCAATGACGTCGCGGCGATTGGGAGGGCGAATCGGTATGGAGCGTGGGGGCCGGAGGAGGTGGGAGCGTAGTCAGCAGTCCGGCGGCTCCCGGATCCTGCGGTTCGTATCGACCGCTCGTGTCGATGACGCTACCGGCGATGGACTTGGTGTTGCGATGCGCAGCACGGCCAGCGCGCTATGCCGCTACCGCACCAACATTCCGCGGGGAATGTGACCCAGGCTTCGTCTGACGCATCAGCGCTCAGAGTGATCGGTGTCTTGAGGACCAGCAACGAGATGGGCGGTGGCGACCGATCCGAACGGTTCGTCGGATCATACACGCGCGGCGTCGGACTCAGATACGCGCGGCGTCGGACTCAGATACGCGGGCGGCTATGAGTCTGAAAAGTTCGTCGAAAAACACGCGCCGCGTCGAACGCGGATCACGGCCGGCCATACCACTTCTGTTATCGAAGCATTGTCGCGATGTCGATTTCGCTTGACGCGATTATTGGCCGCTTCACGTCGCCTACAGCGAAGCAAAACAGAGCGCATCCTTTTTTTCGCCGACTTCGCGCGTTGCGCCGCTCGGACCTCGCGCCTCACTGCCACAGACGCATGCTGGATGGTGGTCGCATCCTTGCGGAGAACGACGCCTGAAAAACCCGTGTTACAAGGATCGTCATGACGACATCCTTCGACAGCGTTGCAAAGCTCTCCGAACAGGAACTGCTCGATCACTTCGAGTGCCTCGTCGCTCGCGACCGTCGTACGACTGCGGCGCTACTCGTTGCGATCGCCGAGATCGATGAGCGCAAGCTCTGGGCCAGACATGCCTGCTCCTCCATGTTCAGCTTCTGCATGGAGCGCTTTCACATGTCGGAGCAGGTAACGGCCAAGCGGATCTGGGCTGCGCGCACGGCGCGTCGCTTTCCGGTCGTGCTGGACTTCGTCGCACGCGGCGAGCTGCATCTCAGCGCGATCCATCTGCTGGCGAAGCATCTGACCACCGAGAACCACCTGCAAGTGCTCGAACGCGCCACGCACAAGAGCTCGCGCGAGGTCGAGCGGCTGGTTGCCGAGCTGGCGCCGCGACCGGATGTGGCGTCGCGTGTCCGTGCGATGCCCGGGCGTCGCGGTGCGGACGCGGCGAACGATGGGACGGCGGTTGCGGCCGATGGGACTTCGATGGATTGCCGACCGGCCGTCGGTGCGAGCGATCAGCGCACTTCGACAGACCGCGAGTCCGTCGGTTGCTTGAGCAATCGGCCGGCCTCCAGAGACTCCGAGGTCATCGGCGCCGCCATCGCTCCACCGTCACCGCAGCCGGCAAAAGTGACCAAGCCGGTCGTTCCGCTCAGCCCTCGCCGCTACAAGATCGAGATCACCGTAGACCAAGAAACGCACGACAAGCTTCGGTCGCTACAGGATCTGCTCGGCCGCTCGGCGACCGGTCGCGACGCGGCCGCGATCATCAGTCGTGCGATCGACGTGCTCCTCGTCCGGACACTCGCGCGCAAGGCCGGTTGCACGGATCGACCGAAGTCGACGACGCCGACGAACGCGGGATGCACCGATCGACCGAAGTCGACGACGCCGGCGAACGCGGAATGCACCGGCCGGCCGGACTCAATGGCGCCCGCCGCCGATAGAGCCGCTTCGCAGCGAGCACAGCGATCCCGGACCATCCCGGCGGCGGTGCGGCGCGAGGTATGGCGACGCGACTCGGGACGCTGCTGCTACGTAGACGGCCGAGGACGTCGCTGCCGCGAGACCAGCAACATCGAGTTCCACCACAGAGCTCCCTTCGCGATGGGCGGACCTCCTACGCTCGAGAACATCGAGCTGCGCTGCGCGGCACACAACCAGTATCAGGCGGACCTCGACTTCGGCCGCGCCTTCATGGACGCGAGGCGCGGCAATCTCACCGACGCGCGAACATTCCCCGCGGAATGTCTGGCCGTCGACCGGGCGGCGACGGCGGCCGCGCCGTGAGTCGTCGTCGGGAGTTCGGATGTTCCCGGTGCGACGGCGAGGTGCGACGCGGCATCCGCAGGCCGTCCCAGGTTTGCCGGTTACGTTTCGGCTGCCGCCGAAGGTGATCGAGAAGGTGCGACGGCAGGCCAAGACCACGGAGCAAACAATGTCTGAGTACTTGGCTGAGAAGCGGCCATAGCCCGAACAGTCCGGGCACGTCGATCGTGCGACAGTCGTGTCCAACCATCTGTGAATCGTTGAATGGCGGCTGCCCGATTTTCTCCGCACACAATTCGCAATTTCCCGAAAAATTCCCCTCGCTGATTTGAAAAACTTTCCGTATGATCGCCGCCATTCCATGACACCCCAGCGCGCGTTCGTTCGTTTCCCCTGAGTCAAAAACCTGAGAGTCGCCTCGGCGGCCCTCTCCATCGTCTGCTTGTCGGAGTGCTCCAACTTTATGGCGTTCTTCTCCCCATCCGTGAACACGTCGTTCGCTGCATCGTTTCTGCTGGCACTGCTGGCATCGGCCGGTTGCGACTCGCCGCCGCCGAACCTCGCAGGCCGGCCTTCGCCGGCGCCGAACCCGGCAACCGAGGCTGTGGCGCCGCAAGCTGCCGCGAAGCGCGCCGACATCCGCGCCGATCTCGCTCCGTTCGACAGGTATCCGTCGGGCGAAACCTTCCCGCTTGTGTTCCGGTTCACGCAGCCGCTGGCACCGGCCGATCGCAGTGCTCCGTCCAACTTCTCGCAGATTCACGTCAATCCTGCTCGCTACGGCGCGTGGCGCTGGCTGTCGGATTCCGAGCTGGCGTTCGACCCGAAGGAAGCCTGGCATCCCGACGAGCAGGTCGACGTTTCGCTTCATGGACTGGTTACGTCCGACGGCACCCAGGCGGCCGGTCCGTCGTTTTCTCCGGAGAGCTTCCGTGTACGCCTGCCGGCGGCGGCGGTAAGCCTTGAAAGCTGTGAATTCTCGATTCGCAATCGCGCTCCGCTCATCCAGTTCCCCGTCGTGCGGCTGCGATTCAATTATGCTGCGGCTCCGAAACGCTCTGCGGAGTTCGTCCACCTGACTCTGAAGAAGGGCGGGAACGAAGAAGCCCTGCAGACGACGGTGGCTGCGTGGGGAACGACGATGCAGATCATGGGGCCGGACCTGTTTCGCCCGGAGCTTCCGAGCGTGGTCCGCTTCGACCTTGAAAAAGGCCTGCCGTTCCTCGGCGGCGGCGCGCTCGAAAAAGGAATCGACTGCGTTCTGGCGACCGATCCGGACGCATGGGACAAGGCCGCGGAAGCGCAGAAGCCGGTGGCACCGCCGCCGCCGCTGGTCGTCGTCGTAGCCGACGAGCCCGCGCACTCGTACGGCGCAAGCGGCGACCGGCGCGAGCCGCTCGTCGTAAGATTCAGCGACGCGTGGGTAAGGCAGTATGTACCCCACGGAAAACCGAAGGGCCTCACTCTCGACAAGGGCCTGACGCTGGACCCGGCGATCCCCGGCGTCTGGAAGACCGACGCGAGCAACGAAGACGCGATCGATTTCGTTCCGACCTCGCCGTGGCCGATCGGCCAGCAGGTGAGCGTGACGGTCGACGAGAACGTATTTCCCGCCGTCAAGTTCAAAAACCCGCGGGCAACGTTCGAGACGCCGCGATTCTGGGCGAGCATTTCGAGTACCGAGCTTTACACCGATCCCGAAAATCCTTCCGTACGGCAAGTCACGGCCACGCTGGAGTTCTCGCATCCGACCGAAATCGGCGAGGTCGAACGCCGGTTGTCGCTTCAGATGCGCATCGAGCCTCAGAAGGACTTTACCGCGGCAGCGAGCCTTGGGTTCAAGCTGGAACCCGATCCGAAGATGCCGCTGGTCTACTATATAAGGAGCAGCAGCATCGACCTGCCCGAAGAGAGGGGCGAGGTGCTGGTCGAGCTGGCGCCCGGAGTGCCGCCCGCCGAAGGCGGCACGCCGACCAATCACCCGACCTCGTCGCGGGTCAGGATTCCGTCCAGGCGCGAGATCTTCCGCATCGATTCGACGTCACTGTCGGTCGTGAAGCGGGACGCCGAAACCAGCCAGCGCATTCTTACGATCGACGTTTCGGAACCGACGGCGCTCGCCGACCTGCAGAGAAACCTCGAGCTCTACCTGCTTCCCGATTGCCGAGATGAGCATCTCCGGGAGCTCTGCCGCAACCGCGAGCAGTTCGGCGACGAAGGTCTCGTCACCGAAGCGGTATTGTCGCAATCGGTGCCGGTCGCGCTCGCGCCTGTTCCCCGCGACGAGACCACGTTGCCGAAGACGTTTCTGTTTTCGTTCGAGGCGCCCGGAAAGCGTGAGCTTTTCGTGCGGGTGAAGACGGGCCTTCAGTCCCGGACGCAGTTCCAGCTCGCCCGCGAGTACCGCTCGATTCAGTACGCGCAGGCTTTTCCGCGGGACCTTCGCGTGATGCACGAGGGGGCGCTGCTCAGCCTGTCGGGGTCGCGCCAGCTCGGGATCTCGCTGTGCGGCGTGCCGAAGGTCGAGTACGAGCTCGCGCGCATCCTGCCGCGCGACGTCCATCATCTTATAACCGTCACGTCGGGCAGCTTCGCCCGGCCGACCTTCAAGTCGTCGCACATCGCGCTCGACCAGCTCGCCGAGCGTTTCAACTACACCGAGGATTTCCCGGACCCGGAAAGCGGCAAGACCTACTACTCGAGCGTCGACTTCGGACGCTTCCTGTCGACCGGCGCTTCGCCGCACGGCCTGTTCGTTCTGACGGTCCGGGAGAAGAAGGACGAACCCAAAAAGGAAGGAGTCAGCCAGGACGACTCGGAGGACGACTCGCAAGGTGACTCGGAAGACGCCTCGGACGAATCCTCGGGCAACTGCAAGGGCGAGGAGGACTGCAGCGGGGAGGACGAAGGCGAGTATGACGACTACGACGGCGGCGACTCGGAGCCTTCGAGCGCGCTGTCCGACAGCCGGCTCATCCTGCTGACCGACCTTGGACTGCTCGTAAAGGATACGCTGGCCGGCGAGCACACGGTTTTCGTGGTGTCGTTTCGCAGCGGCGAGCCGGTCGAAGGGGCGACCGTAAAGCTGCTCGGCCAGAACGGCGTGCCGGTCTTCACCGCCACCAGCTCGGCCGATGGCCAGGTGCATTTCCCTGCGACCCGCGACCTGCGCAACGAGAAGGTTCCTCTCGTCTACGTGGTCGAGAAGGGCGACGACTACTCGTTCCTTCCGTTCGGTCGCAACGATCGCCAGCTCAACTTCTCGCGCTTCGAGACCGGCGGCGTGTTCAACAGCGACGAAGCCGAAGGCCTGCGGGCGATGGTCTTCTCCGACCGCGGCATCTACCGCCCGGGCGAGGAGTCGCGTTTCGGCATCATCGTGCGCCGCCGCAACCTCGACGCGGCCGGCACCAACCTGCCGTTGGAAATCAGCCTGCGCGATCCGCGCGGCATCGAGATCCTGCGCCGCAAGTTTGCGCTCACCGACTTCGGCTTTGAGGATTTCCGCTGGAAGACCGAGGGCGCGCTGACCGGAACCTATTCGCTCGCGGTCTATCTGGTGCGCGGAAGAAAAGAGGACAAGCAGGCGCTGCTCGGTTCCACGTCGTTCCGGGTCGACGAGTTCCAGCCCGACAAGCTGGCCGTCACTTCGCGCTACATCGAAGACAAACCCGTCGCTCCCGCTTCGGCTACAGCGCCGGCAGCGATGCCCGGCTGGGTTTCGCCGCACGGCAAGTTCGATGTGAAGGTGCAGAACCTGTTCGGCACGGCGGCGGTCGCCAACAACGTCAAGGGAACCTTGCTCGTCAGGCCGTGGGGCGGAACGTTCAGCGAGTTCCCGCAGTACAACTTCTACTCGCGCGACAGCGTCTCCGACCTTCCCACGCAGAGCGAAGACCTGGGCGAGCTCACCACCGGCACCGACGGGCTCGTGCATTTCGTTCCCGACCTGACGCGTTATTCCGAGCAGGCCTTCCGCCTGGAGTTTGCTGCCGAAGCTTTCGAGAAGGGATCGGGCCGCTCGGTGGTCAGCACCGCCGAGGCGCTCGTGTCGTCGTCGCCGCACTTCCTCGGCTTCAAGGCCGACGGAAGCCTCGACTTCATCGCGAAAGGCGCCGGCCGGAAAGTTTCGCTGATCGCCGTCGGCCCGGATCTCAAGGCTACCAGGCTCGCGGGCGCCAGACTGAAGCTCGAGCGGACGACGAGAATCTCGGCGCTGGTCAAGCTGCCGAACGGATCGCTCGAGTATCAGCTGACTCCCAAGGTCACGACGGTCAGTGAGAGCACGCTCGACGTCGATGCGGCCGGCAGTGATCTCCTTCTGAACACCGACGAACCCGGTGACTACAGGCTGCACATCGCCGACGCGTCGGGCGCCGAGCTGGCGGTGGTGCGGTACCTCGTCCACGGCGATGGAAACACGACGTTCCTTGCCGACCGTTCCGCCGAGGTCGGAATCCGCCTGAGCAAGACCTCGCTCGAACCGGACGAGGAGCTCGAGGTTTCCATCGACACCCCCTACGTCGGCTCCGGCCTGCTGACGATCGAACGCGACAAGGTCTACGCTGCGCAGTGGTTCAAGACCGACACGCTCTCGTCCGTGCAGCGCATCAAGGTGCCGAAGGGCATCGTCGGCAACGCCTATGTGAGCGTCGCGTTCGTGCGCTCGCTGGAATCGCGCGACATCTTCGCGCCGCCGCTCAGCTACGGCGTTCGGCCATTTTCGATCGCGCGCTCGGAGTACACGACGACGATCGACCTGACGGTGCCGCCCGAGGCCAAGCCCGGGCGCGACATGGAGGTAGGATACAAGACCAGCAACGCCGGGCGCGTGCTGGTCTATGCGGTCGACGAAGGGATTCTTCAGTTCGCGCGCTACAAGGTTCCGGCGCCGGTCTCGAGTTTCGTGCCGAAGCGGGCGCTCGAGGTCGATACCTACCAGATCCTCGACCTGCTGCTGCCCGATCACAAGATCGTCGAGGAGCTGTCGTCGCCGGGTGGTGACGAGGACGTCGGCCTCGGCAAGTTCAAGAATCCGTTCGCACGCAAGAAGCGCCAGCCGATGGCGTTCTGGTCGGGGATTCTCCCGGCGGGTGCGGAAGGAACCGTGAAGATTCCGATCCCGGAGGATTTCAACGGAACGGTCCGCGTTATTGCCGTGCAGGTCGGCGCCGGAAAGCTCGGCGTCGCCACCACGCAGACGGTCGCGCAGCACGACTTCGTGATCGAGCCGCAGGCGCCGTACTTCGTCTCGCCCGGCGACGAGTTCGAAATCGGAGCAACCGTGGCGAACACCGTCAAGGGCTCGGGCAAGGACGTCAAGGTTGCTCTGGCGGTGACGCCGTCGTCGGGATTCGAGATCGTCGGCAGCAACGACGTCGAGCTCGTCATCCCCGAAGGCGAAGACCGCTCGTTCCGCATGCGGATGCGCGCGCGCGACGTGCTCGGGCCGCAGGACTTCCGCATCGACGCCAGCGGGATCGACCGCAAGGAAACGGCGACCGAGACGGTCAGCCTTCGCCCTCCGCAGGCACTGCGCACGTCGCTGCAAGGCGGCATCTACCGGCCGAACAAGGACGGCGACAACGCCGAGAAGACCATCGCAGGCCTGCGGCCGCTGTACGCCGAGCATCGCGAGGTGTCGGCTACGATCTCGTCGTCACCGCTGACCGTCGGGCAGGGCCTCGTCACCTATCTCAAGCAGTATCCTTACGGCTGCACCGAGCAGCTGGTCAGCAGTGCTTTCCCGGCCGTGATTTACGGAGCGGATCCGGAGATCGGTCTCAGCCAGCAGGATGTCGAGCGCTTCACGCGGCGCGCGTTCCAGTCGCTGAGCAGCCGCCAGCGCGCCGACGGCTCGTTCGGTCTGTGGGACGCAACCTCGTATTCGGACGTCCTGTTCTCCGTCTACGCGGTTCACTTCCTGCTCGAAGCCAAAGAGCGGTCGCTCGAGATTCCCGAAGCCGTCTACACGCGTGCCATCGACTGGCTGGCGACGCTCAACAAGCAGACGTCGTACTCCGCTTACGAGCAGCTCGCCCAGGCCTACGCACTGTACCTGAGGGCGCGCACCGGCGAGCGCGTGACGACGCAGGCGCAGGCTCTCGTCGCCGAGCTCGATCGCCAGTGGCAGGCGTCGTGGCGCGAGACGACGATCGCGATGTTCCTGGCCGCCACGTTCCGTCAGCTGCAGATGGACACTGAAGCGAACTCGCTGCTGAAGAAGCCGGGACAGGTCTGGCACAGCCAGGGCTTCCCGTGGCCGCTGTCGGACGCGAGCGTGCACGGGTCGATTTATGCGTGGCTCTCGTCGAAGCACTTCGGCAAGGAAACCTGGATGTCTTCGCTCGACACGGTGCTCGGCGTGTCGGCGATGATCGACGACCAGAGCTTCACGTCGTTCTCGAGCTCGTTTGCCATGCTCGGGCTGGCGACAACCGGACAGGCTCTGAGCGTGGATCAGCGCGAGCGCCTCAAGATCGAGGCGAAAACCGCCGCCGGCACGTCCGTGCTCGATCTGACCGGCGAAAGGATTCTCAAGGCCGACGTGCCGATCGATGCGAACGAGCTCGTCTATAAAGGACAAAGCGGCCAGATGTATTTCTACGGCCTCAGCCAGACCGGGTTCGATCACGTTGCCGCCGAGCCGTACGAAGCCGGCCTCGCGATCGAGCGCGAGCTGCGCAGCGACAAGGGCGACAAGAAGGATGCGTTCGATCTCGAGGACAAGCTCGAGGTCACGCTGTTTCTCAAGGCTTCCGAGCCGCTGACGAGAATGGCCGTGCTCGAGCTGATCCCGGGCGGCTTCGAGATTGATCTCGGCGACGAAGGCCTCGCGTCGCGGCACTCGCTGCATCCCGGTGCGAACACGTGGGAGCCGCAGTTCATCGACGTGCAGGAGGACCGCATTGTCTTCTTCGGCGACCTGCCCGCTGACACCGCGACGTTCACGTATCGCCTCAAGCCGCTGAGTCGCGGCAAGTACACATTTGCCGCCCCATACGCCGAGGGAATGTACGATCCGACCAGGCGCTTTCTCGGCCGGCCGAGCATGGTGGAGGTGCGGTGAGCGCGAGCCTCCAGCACATGCTTCGCATGCTGCGGCGGCTCGCTGTCGCAGCGCTTGGCGGCGCGGGAATCGTCGCGCTCGCGTGGCTCGCGCTCGCGCTCGTGCCGCCGCCGGCGCTCCGAAATCGGGGACAGACACCGATTTCCGGTAGTCAGGGTCTGTCCCCGATTTCCGACGTGCTGTTCGACAGCCGTGGCGATTTGCTGTCGCTCAGCCTGTCGTACGACGAGCGCTACCGCGTGCCGATCTCGTATGCGGAGCTGCCGAAGGAGGTCGTGCAGGCGACCGTTCTTTACGAGGACCGGCACTTCTTCGATCACTTCGGCGTCAATCCGTTCTCGCTCGCACGCGGCGCGCTGATGACGGTGGTCGCACCGAAGCGACCGATCGGCGGCTCGACGATCACGATGCAGCTTGCACGCATGCAGCTTGGTCTCAGCACCCGCAGCATCTACGGCAAGCTGTCGCAGATGTTCTGGGCGCTCGTGCTCGAACGGCACTACACCAAGCAGCAGATTCTCGAAGCGTACCTCAACGAGGCTCCGTACGGCGCGAACATCGAAGGCATCGGTGCGGCGAGCCTCGTCTACTTCCGCAAACCTGCCGGCCACCTGTCCGCCGGCGAGGCCGTCACGTTGGCGGTCCTGCCGCAGAATCCGAGCCTGCGCTGGAAAGCCATCGGTGCGCACGACCTCGATGCTGCACGGCAGTTGCTCGTCGCGCGACTCGACGCGAACGGCGCAGCGGGCGTTGTCGCCAGAGACTTCCTCTATTCTCCGGCCGACATCCCGGCGGGCGCGCCTCACTTCTTCCAGCGCGTGCGCGAGCTGTTCCCCGATCGCACCCAGTTCACGAGCAACATCGACCCGGTTCTGCAGCGCGACGCCGAAGACGTGCTGCGGTCGACGCTGGCAAGTTTCTCGGAGTACGGAGTCCGTAACGGAACCATTCTTGTCGCCGAGCTTCCGGACATGAAGGTCCGTGCGTACGTCGGGTCGGCCGGCTATCTGCGGCCGGAGATCTCAGGCTACGTCAACGGCCTTGCGGCTCAGCGCTCGCCCGGCTCCCTGCTCAAGCCGTTTCTTTACGGCCTGGCTCTCGATCAGGGCATCATCGCGCCGGAAACGATGCTGCGCGACGTCCCGATCCGGCTGTCGTCGTACGTTCCGGAAAACTTCGAGCACAATTTCCTCGGGCCGATCTCTGCCAGCGATGCGCTGGTGCGAAGCCGCAACATCCCGGCGCTCGAGCTGTTCCGCGCGCTGGCGCCGGGTTCGCTCTACCATCTTCTCGGCGATGCCGGCGTAACCAGGCTCAAGTCCGAGGAATACTACGGCATCGCGCTCGTGCTCGGCGGTCTCGGCACGACGTCGGAAGAGATCGCGCAGCTCTACGGGGTTCTCGGCAACGGCGGCGTGATGCAGCCGCTTCGCTTCCTGGACGGCGCGGCGACGGGCAGCGAGGGCAGGAAAGTGCTGTCACCCGAAGCGGCCTTCCTCGTCACCGACATGCTGTCGCGCAATCCGCCGGCGCTCGGAAAATTCCGCGAGCAGCACATCCCGTGGAAGACCGGGACTTCCTACGGATCGAGAGACGCATGGGCAGTCGGTCTCGTCGGCACGCACGTGGTTGCGGTCTGGCTCGGCGAGTTCGACGGAAAGCCGAATCCGAATCTGGTCGGTCGCGACGTTGCCGGGCCGGTCTTCTTTTCCGTCGTCGACCGACTGCGCACGCACGGCATCGTTCCGGTTCCTCCGGATCCTGCTGCGCTCAATCTCAAGAAGGTCGAGGTGTGCGCTCTGTCCGGCGCCCTTCCGGGTCCGGACTGTCCGCACCGCAAGCAGAGCTGGTTCATTCCCGGAGTGTCACCGATCGCAAGCTGCCGGATCCATCGCAAGGTCGAAGTGGACGAGGCGAGCGGCCTTCGCGTCTGTCCGGGCGAGCGCGGCGGAACGGGCCGCGTCTACGAGTTCTGGGACAGCGCAATGCAAAAGCTGTTCGTGCAGGCCGGCCTGCGGCGCGCAACGCCGCCGGCTTACGAGCCGCGCTGCGGGATTCCGGCTTCGGATGCCGAGGAGATCCGCATCGTCAGTCCGGAACAGCATGTGGAGTACCGGCTCGAGCCGCATCGCGGCCTGGAGCTGGAGCTTGTGGCGTCGGTTCCGGCGGATGCGAAGCAGCTTTACTGGTTCGCCGGCGACGAGCTGATCGGCCAGGTCGATCCTTCGCGCTCGCTTCACTGGAAAGCGAGGGTCGGGACGTTCCTTTTCCGTGCCGTCGACGATCGCGGGCGTGCGAGCTCGGTGCGGGTTCGCGTGCTGCCGCAGACAGGAGACGACGCGACCGGGTTTACGCCGCCGGCGTAAACTCGCGCGGCGGGCGCCATTGGCCATGGCGCCCGCCGCCCAGCACTCGCGCTGGTGGTCGTCAGAACTTGCCCTTGACCGACAACGTACTCGAAGCGACGTTGTCGTACGGGTAATCGTAGAACATGCCGTCGGCGCTGACGGATACGTTGTTGGTGACGGAAGAGCATTTCTTGCACGTCAGCTGGACCGTGAACGTGAAGAACTGCGTCACGCCCGGATCGAGCTGGCCGATCGAGCACACGACCGTCCCGCCGAACAAATCGCAGCCGGAATCCGCTGAAACGAACGTCGTTCCGGGCGGCAGGTTGTCGGTGAGCTCGACGTTGCTCAGCGAGGACGGTCCGCTGTTCCCACCGCCGATCGTGTAGTCGATCAGCTTCTTTCCCTTGACGCGCATCTTCGTCGCGGTTTTCGACGCGGACAGGCTGGCCAGTGTCACGTCGGCGGTCGAGAATGCGAGTCCTCTCGACTGGTGCGACATCGAACCGAGGAACGACGAATCGGACGGGCTGCCTGCGCCCGGGATGGTCACGCGATACAACTCACCGAAGGATGCAACGAGCAGCGTGATCGTGCCGCCGACGTCGGATTCCACTGCCACGCCCGTTGGTTCCCTGTACAGAATCGACGTGTCGACGGTCGTGCCGCCGCACGGATCGCTCGCGCTTCCCGGGAACTGGGACGGATCGATGATCTGTACCTGGATAAAGCAGTCGTTCGGGCAGATCTCCGTCGTCATGTAGATGAGCCCGCCTGAGAACGTCATCGCGCCACCGAAACCCTCGGGCAGCGTGCATACGGCGGTCATCGTGGCGTCGGTCGGATCGACGGTGAACAGCGTGCGGAAGTTGGGGCCGCTGTTGCCGGTTCTGGCGTAAAGCGTGTCCTGGTCGGCGCCGAACGTGATCGAGGAGACGCGGTAGTCACCGAAGCTGCCGATGAGCGTCGCCTCGCCCGTCGCCGGGTCGATCGTCGCGAGCAGACGGCCCTGCGAAGAATCGAGCCCTGCGAACATCGTCCCGGTCTCCGGCTGCACGGTGAGGCCGTTGCCGCCGGTCAGATCGTACCCGTCGAGGGTTATGCTCATGGCCATGTCGATCAGGAAGAACGTGGGATCGACCACCCAGAGCCGGTTCGTGTCGCGATCGAGCGAAAAGAGCTTGGGAACGAGTACGTCGGGCGTGAGTGCGGCGTAGGTGTCACCGGCCTCGTCGCCCGAGCCCGGCACGGAATCGGGATCGTAGGAATCCGACGTGGCGACTTCGGCAACGTTCGTGTACTGACCGGGCGCGTTGAGGACGGTTGCCGTAATGTCGATCGTCGCAAACGCGCCCCCGCTGGCGATCGTTCCGATCGTCCAGACGCCCGTGCCGTCGTCGTAAGTGCCGTCGCCGCTGCTCGAAACGTAGGAGTAGCCGGCCGGTAGAAGATCGGAGACGGTCACGTTGTCCGCCGCATCGGGGCCGTCGTTCGTCACCGTGAGCGTGAAGACGACGTCGGTGCCGATGACCGGGTTCGGAACATCGACGTCCTTGCTCAGGCTGAGGTCGGATACCGGCGGCGGAGTCAGGACGCCGCGATCGAACGTGATCGCGCCCATGTTGGGGACGGTGTTCGATCCGATGAAGGTCGCCTGGCCGCTCGTCGGGTCGATTGTGTACAGAAAGAAGCCCTGCGAGTTGCGGTCACCCGAGAACATCACGTCGTTCTGGTCGAACGCGAGGAAGTTTTTCAGATCCTCCAGGATATCGACGAAGCCGAAGGATTTCGCGGTGTACTGATTGATGCGGTAAAGCTCGTTCGTCATCTTCAGATACAGATGACCTTTCGAGTCGGACGCGAGGCCGGTCCGGAACGTGCTGAGATCTCCGAAGTCCACGCGCGTACCCGTGCCGGTTGTCGTGTCGATGATCCACAGGCTGTCGCCGTCGAATTCGTTCCAGGCATACAGCGTTCCAAACGGATCGAACGTGATGTCGGGGAACTGGCCGCTGATGCTGCCCTGCGTGCCCACGACGGTTGCTGCCCCTGTAGCCGGGTCGATCGTCAGCAGCGTTGCGTCGCCTTCGTCCGAGCATGCCGTATCGACTCCGTTCATCACCGCGTACATCACACCGGTGGACGGATGCACGGCAAGACCCGTGATGTGCCGTGCCTGCGTGCCTCCAATCATGACGGGACCGACGAGCGTCGCTGCGCCTGTGGTCGGGTCGAGCGTGTACAGGGCGGATAGTGTCCCGCCGCAGGATCCCTGCGCCGCCGGTCCGGCGCCGGTGACCCCATAAAGCGTCCCGACGGCTGCATGCGCCCGTCCGCTGAATGCGAAAGTGGAAAGGATGGCGACTGCGGCCACGGCCATTTGTGAGAAGCGTCGCGTGTTCATCATTGGAGTCTCCGTTGGGTTAAAGAAAATTCCCGCCAACGGGAGCCGTTTAGATGCCCGAATCACGCGAGTCAATAATTTCGGGCGTCGTGCCGTCACGTACGACGCGATCGGGTATGACCACGGACCGAACCGAATTTCGGGAACGTCTTCCGCCGTATTCAGAACCGCGACGTCGCCTCCAGCTTGCCGCTTTTTCCAACCACGACGGTCAGCTTGGTCATGCACGGAAGACAGAACACGCGGTCGCCCGGCTGCAGCTCCTGGGTAGATCGAATCACCACTTTGCAGACAGGGCAGAGGACTTCGTTCGGCGCGAGCACGTCTGTTTGGCCGCCCCACTTTCGATAGAAACGGCGCATCTTCTTCGGCACTTCGTTAAAGCCCGTGTCTTCGAGGACATAGCGGCGCCGTTCGCCTTCATGGACGAGCGTCAGCAGCGGCTCGCCGCCGCACAGGAGCGTGAACGCGCGCTCCTGGGTTGCCAGGCTCGGATTCGGTTCCATGGCTCTTCTCCCTCTTTACGCTTACGGGCGCGGCGGCGACTGGTAGTCGAGACCGATGCGCGCGAGCCGCGTCTTGAACTCACCGAGCACCGTATCGGCGAGCAGGCCTTCCATCTGTTCCGGCGACATGACGCCGAGGTCCGCGCCCTGGTACGACGAATGGCTTCGCTCGCGGCCGATGCGGTCGAGCTCCTCGGCCGTGCGGTTGCCGCGGAACGCGTCGGCAAAGGTCGCGAGCATGTACCACGACATGTCGCGCTGCATGTTTTCGATTTCGCGCTTCTTTTCGGGGTGCTGCTTGAGCAGCGATCCGATGCGGTTCTCGCCGAAGCCGACGTGACGGCGCTCGTCGGCGATCGTCCCGGTAAGAACGTGCGCGAACTTGGGATTCATTTCCTTGTTCATGGCCTGCATCATCTCGAACACGCTGAAGGCCATGCCCTCGAGGACGATGTTCTGGCCGACGACGCCGGCGATGAAATCCCGGCGATGGACCTTGTCGAGAAGCACTTCGGCGAATTTGATGAGGTTCGGATTGGCGAAGTGCAGGATCGTCGATTCGAGATCGGCTCTTTTTACGCCGAGGTCATAGAGCCGCTGCGTGAAGACCTCGACATGGCGGGCTTCGTCGAGGGTCTGGGTGGCCAGGAAACGCTTGCTCGCTTCGTCGGGCGCCGCGTTGATCAGGCCGGACGACGCGGCAAGGGCGCAGCGCTCGCCGACGACGAGCTGTACGGTGCTGCGGATCGCGTCTTCGCGCAGCACGTCGTTTTCGAGCAGGAACTCCGGCTCGGTCTCGCCGTCCGGATGACCGAACACCGTGTCCTCGAGGTAGCCCTGGGGACAGGACTCGAGCCATCGCTGGATGGAGTAGCCGCTCAGAAAATCGCTCATTGGAAGGCTCCCGGCATACGGTTGGGCCGCCGGCGATCGGCGACATCTGCCGGTGATTTGCAAAGGTCATTCCGCTGCGATTTGCGCGGTGGATGCGGGGCGGCGCCCGGGCGTCGTTCCCGCCAGTGCGAAAGGATTCGGGGCGGGTTTGCAGGTTCGCGAAATCGATTGGAGTCGGCGCCCCGAGGCTGAACGGTTGTGCCGGCGCGGCACCCTCTTCCAGGAGAAGACCACGATGAGCCGTATTTTTGGTGCAATCCGTCAGAACGGTTACGTGGTGCGGGACATCCGTGGCGCCATGGACCACTGGGTCAACGTGATGGGCGTCGGTCCCTGGTTCTATTTCGATCGGGTGAAGGTCGACTATTTCCGGCATCACGGCCGGCCGTCGGACGTCGAGATGAGTATCGCGCTCGCCAACTCCGGCGACCTTCAGATCGAGCTCATCCAGCAGAGAAACGACGCGCCGTCGATGTACAGGGAATTCCTCGACTCCGGCCGCGAAGGGCTTCAGCACGTCGCGTACTGGACGAAAGACTATCAGGCGCTTTACGACCGCGCGTTATCTCTCGGTTACAAGGTCGGGCACGAAGGCCAGATCGGCGGCGAGCTCGGTCGCTTTGCGTACTTCGACACGCAGCTTCATCCGGGCACCGTCGTCGAGCTGTCCGACATCAGCGGACCCAAGGGTGCGTTCTTCGACCTCGTGCGGCAGATGTCGATTGACTGGGACGGCTCGCAGCCGGTCCGGCCGATGTGAAGCGACGAGAAGTTCGTTGCGGTCCGTTCGCAGGAGGCCCGTCGTCGGGTAACAGGCATGCCGGGTATCAGGACATTCGCGATCGTCTGCGCGACATCGCTCGTTGCGATGATCGCTATGGGTCCGATCACGGCTCTGATCGGCATCTCGCTGGAAAGCGGCCGTCCTCAGCTGGTCGGGATCGCAATTCTGTTTACCTTGTTCGTCGTGTTCGGCCTGAGCGCAGTCGCGCTCATGGTCAAGCTCGTGCTCTCGGCTCATGTTGCGGCCGGCAACGCCGACTCCCCGCTTGTTCGCGCGCTTCGAAATCACGAGACGGGCGTGATCGTGGCGTTCTGGAGCCTGATCGTTGTGGGACTCGCGCTTGCGGTTCCGGCAGCGATCCTCGACGGCGCGATGGGTCCCGAACCGGCGCGCCGACTTCACGAGTGGCTGCCGCCGGCCACCCGCCGAACATCCGGCAATGATCGACCCGCCGATTCCAGAGTCACGGCGAGCGCGCGAAGAATGTCTGCTTAGTGCCGCACGAACGGATGCTCCGCGTGCGAGGTTTCGGGGTAGAGGCGCCGATCGCGTCGCCGCCAGGAAATTCGCGGCATCCCCCGGGACAGTGGCAATCCGTTCGATACCCTCGTCTGCGATCGAATGTTGTGCCGCATGACGACGGTCCAAGCGCGACATGAAGAAGACCGACGAGCTGGATGTCGGCGGCCGCCGCATCGCACTGTCGAACCTCGACAAGGTCCTCTACCCCGGCGGCAGGTTCCGCAAAGGGGAGGTCATCGACTTCTACATCCGGATAGCCGACTGGATTCTTCCGCATCTGAAAGGCCGACCGGTAACGCTCAAGCGGTTTCCAGACGGCGTCACCGGTGAGGCGTTCTATGAAAAGGACGCACCGGGATTCACGCCGCAATGGGTCCGGGTCGTTCCGGTCCCGCGTCGCGGCGGCGGGTCGCCGATCCGCTACATCGTCATCGACGACCTTGCGACGCTCGTCTGGATCGCAAACCTCGCGTGCCTCGAGATCCATCCGTTTCTCCACTGCGCCGGGAACCTCGAAAATCCGACGCACGTGGTGTTCGACCTCGACCCGGGCGAAGGCGCCGACATGCTCGCGTGTGCGCGAGTAGCGCTCGAGCTCCGCGAGCTGCTCGCCACGCTCGGGCTCGAATCGTTCGCGAAAGTGTCGGGCTCCAAGGGGCTCCAGGTCTACGTCCCGCTCAACCGCAGCGTTTCGTACGCAGTCACGGGTTCGTTCGCGAGAGCGGTAGCGAGACTGCTGCACGAGCGCATGCCGAAGCTGGTCGTCGCGGAGATGTCGAAGTCGCTGCGCACGAACAAGGTGTTCATCGACTGGAGCCAGAACACCGACTACAAGACGACCGTCGGCGTGTATTCACTGCGCGCGAAGAGCCATTCGCCTTACGTGTCGATGCCCGTGCGGTGGGACGAACTGGTCGCTGCGGAAAAGTCGCGCGACGTGGCTGGGCTCGTATTTTCTCCGGAAGCCGCGCTCGAGCGTCTGGCGTCGACCGGCGACCTGTTCGCGCCGGTGCTCGAAAAGACGCAGGAGCTTCCCCAGGAGATCATGCAGGCGTTCGCGGAGCGCCGCGCACCGACCCCGCGCCGCGCATCGTCGCTCGAGAAGTACCGCTCCATGCGCGACTTCTCGAAGACGAGCGAGCCGTCCGGCGACTCCTCGCACGATCGCGCACTCCCGCGTGGAAGCCGGCAGGGAAGCCGCCGCCGGTTCGTCGTGCAGAAACACGCCGCCAGTCATCTGCACTACGACTTCCGCCTGGAGATGCACGGAGCGCTCAAGTCGTGGGCCGTGCCGAAGGGACCGTCCTGTACGAAAGACGAAGCGCGGCTCGCGCGCGCAACCGAAGATCATCCACTCGAGTATTTCGACTTCGAAGGCATCATCCCGAAAGGCCAGTACGGCGGCGGCACGGTGATGGTATGGGACATCGGGACTTACGACCTCATCGAAGGGAATTACTACCGGGGATTTCTCCGCATCCATCTCGACGGGCACAAGCTGAAGGGCGAGTGGACGCTCAAGTCGGACGCGGACGACCGCCAGACGTGGCGGCTGATTCGCAGTGGTCCGTCCGCCTCGCCGGTAAGCGCCAGCTCCGACGACGAGTCGGTGCTGACCGGCCGGTCGATGCGTGAGATTGCCTCCGCCGCGGATGCCGTCTGGCAGAGCAATCGCTCGAGTGACATCAGCAGCGTCGCCGCGAAGCCTTCGCGATCCGTCAATGGCAATCGACGCAGGAGGAAGGGCGGCGCTCCGGCGATGCAGCTGGACTCGCTTCCTGCTGCATCGATCGCATTCGTCGCCAAGCAGAAGGCGAGTACCTACGAATCCGGCCGGCGGTCGGGAGCGTGGGTGAAGCACAAGACGAGCCAGAGCCAGGAGCTCGTCGTCGGCGGCTATATTCCGGGCCCGGACGGTTTCGAGTCGCTGCTCGTCGGCCATTTCGAAGATCGAAAGCTCGTCTTCGACGGCAAGATCCGCAACGGGTTCGTGCCCGAGCTGCGCCGGAAAGTCTCACGCCAGTTCGCGCGTCGCGAAACTTCGGAGTGTCCGTTTGCGAACCTGCCGGAGCCGAAGAGCGCGCGCCGGGGGGAAGCCCTCACCAGCGATGTGATGAAACGCTGCCGCTGGCTTCGTCCGGACCTCGTCGCACAGATCCAGTTCACCGAGTGGACGCGCGGCGGCCACCTTCGCCACGCACGCTTCGCGGGGCTCCGCGACGACAAGGATGCGCGCGACGTGGTGCGTGAAGTCGCGACGACGGCGCGACGATCGCGCAGTCGATGAGCGTGGATCCGGCCGCGGCCGGTCGAGCCATCCGAGTCCGGCTCGACTCCGTTTCGCACGCGCGTTCCCTGGCGATAAGGTCCAGCCGGGAGGAGCCGGATGACGGCTTTCGGGCAGACCCTCAAAAGCTCCAACGGTGTACCGACCGCGCTGCTGATCGCGGCGGTTGCGACGACGGCGATCGTCGTCATGCGCTGGCTGCTCGATCCCTGGCTCCCTGGCCAGTTTCCATTCGTGACGACCTTCTCTGCCGTTGCAGCGGCGGCCTACTACGGCGGGTGGCTGCCGGCGTTGCTGTCGGCGGTGTTCGGCTTCATTGCTTGCGGGCTGCTGTTCACGCCGCTCGCCCAGGCGACGCCGGTGCAGCAGCAGCTAGTGGGATTCGGCGTGTACGCCGTGACCTGCTCGGTACTGATCATCCTTGCGGAAGCCACGCGCAACGCACAGCGAGTCATGCACGCCGAGCACGAGCGGCTCAGCACGACGCTGGCAAGCATTGGCGACGGCGTGATCACGACGGACGCCGATGCGCGCGTCATCTACCTCAACGGTGTGGCCGAGGCACTTACCGGCTGGACGCAGGCGGACGCCGCGGCTCAGCCGCTCGAAGACGTGTTCGCCGTCATCAACGAGCACACGCAGCAGAGGATCGACAACCCGGCGACGAGCGCGCTGCGCGAAGGCGCAATCATGGGACTCGCAAACCATACTGTGCTGCTGTCGAAAGATGGCCGTTCGATCCCGATCGATGACAGCGCCGCGCCGATCCGCGACCGCAGCGGCCGGGTGGTCGGCTGCGTGCTGATCTTCCGCGACGTCGCCGAAAAAAGGCGCGCCGACCGCGAGCTCGCCGAATCGCGGGCCAATCTGCAGGCGGCCGACCGGCGCAAGGACGAATTCCTGGCCACGCTCGCGCACGAGCTACGCAATCCGCTTGCGCCCATCCGCAACTCGCTGCAGATCATGCGGCTTGCGGGCGATGACAAGCCTGTCGTCGAACAGGCCGTTGCAACCATGGAGCGACAGGTCGACCAGATGGTGCACCTGGTCGACGATCTGCTCGACGTGGCCAGGATCAGCCGCGGCAAGATCGAGCTCCGGCGTGAGCGTGTCGAGCTTGCCGGAATCGTTCAGCAGGCCGTCGATCTTTGCCGGCCGCTGGCGGAGAACATGCGGCACGAGATCCGCGTATCGCTGCCGGCCGAGCCGCTCCACTTGCAGGCGGACGCGGTGCGCCTTTCGCAGGTACTCGGCAATCTGATCCACAACGCGTGCAAGTACACGGAGCGCGGTGGCCGGATCGAGCTCGTCGCGGAGCCTCACGACGGCGAGCTCGTCGTCGCCATCAAGGATACCGGCATCGGAATTCCGCCCGACATGTTGCCTCGCGTCTTCGAGATGTTCACGCAGGTCGACCAGACCCGCGAGCGTGCTCAAGGCGGGCTCGGCATCGGTCTTACGCTTGCGAAAGAGCTCGTCGAGATGCACGGCGGCACCATCGAGGTGCATAGCGAAGGTCGCGGGCGTGGAACCGAGGTCGTCGTACGGCTTCCGCTGATGGTCGAGCACCAATCGGGCCGCGAGCGTGTGCCGTCACAGCCGGGGCACACGTCGCCGGTCTGGCGCATTCTCGTCGTCGACGACAACGAGGACAGCGCGGAATCGTTGTCGATGCTGCTCAGGCTGCAGGGGCACGATTCGAGCACCGCGCACGACGGGCCGAGGGCCATCGAGCTTGCCGAGCAGATCCGGCCGGAGCTCGTGCTCCTCGATATCGGGCTTCCGCGCATGAACGGGCTCGAGGTGTGCCGCCGGATTCGCGAGCAGGCCTGGGGCAGGACGATGATCGTCGTCGCGCTCACCGGCTGGGGGCAGGAGGAAGATCGCCTCCGGTCGAAAGAAGCAGGGTTTGATCATCACCTGGTCAAGCCGGTGCAGTTTGCGGAGCTGACCAGGATGATCGCGTCGCTGGCAGTGGCGCCGTGCACGCCGCCGGGGTAACCGTCTGCCGAGCCGCGTCTGCGCGACGAAGCGCGGCGCGCAACCCTCGAAGGAATCCTCATGACACAAGCCCTCCCCGTAGCGCTGGTCAGTGGCGTCGGACCCGGAACAGGAGCGGCGATCGCGCGCCGCTTCGCACGCGGCGGCTACGCCGTCGCAATGCTCGCGCGCAACAAGGAGCGGCTCGTCGCGCTCGAGCACGAGATCGACAATGCGCGTGGATACGCATGCGACGTGACGGACGAAGCACAGGTCGAAGCCACGCTGCAACAGGTTGCGAGCGAGCTCGGTGCTCCGAAGGTGCTCGTTCACAATGCCGTCGGCGGTGCCTTCGGAACGTTTCTCGAGATCGAGCCGGACGTTCTGAACCAGAACTTTCAGGTCAATACGATGGCGCTTCTCCATCTTGCAAGAAGGACCGCGCCGGCGATGATCGAGGCAGGCGAAGGCGCCATCATCGTGACCGGAAATACGTCGGCGCTGCGAGGGCGGCAGAAGTTCGCCGGCTTTGCACCGACCAAGGCGGCGCAGCGGATCCTGGCCGAAACGATGGCGCGCGACCTCGGCCCGAAAGGAGTGCACGTGGCCTACGTCGTCATCGATGCAGTGATCGACGTCGAGTGGACGCGCGCAATGCTGTCGAAGCCCGAGGGGGATCCGTTCTTCGCGCAGCCGTCCGCGATCGCCGAGGAGGTGTGGCACGTCGCGCACCAGGACCGGTCATGCTGGTCGTTCCACGTCGAGGTGCGGCCGTTCGGCGAGAGCTGGTGACGCATGGAAGGGAATTCACCAGACGTAACGATGAACTGATGTCGTTCGAGATCTCGGAACGCCGACGCTCGTCGTGAGTGGTGACGGAGCGACGCCCTGTCAATCGGCAGCCGGAAACGCGATGTCGAACGTCGTTCCGTGCCCGCCGGACCGTACGCGGATGCTGCCGCCGTGGCTCTCGACGATCGCCTTGACCGTGGCGAGCCCGAGCCCGTGACCACCCGGCTTGGTCGAGATTCCGACGTCGAAGATGCGTGTCAGGATCGCGTCGCTGATGCCGGTGCCCGTATCCGTGACGCGCAGATGCACATGGCGCACGACACTTCCGTCTTCATGCTGCATGGTCACGCCGGGGTCCGACACGAGGTCGGTCTCGATGACGAGCGCTCCGCCCGTCGGCATCGCCTCGACCGCATTGCGTGCGAGATTGAGCAGGATCTGGTCGATCTGGGTCGGATCGCAGACGATCTCGCAGAGCTCAGCAGGACGTTTGAGCTCGAGCCGCACGCCGCGGCCGATGATCTCCCGCAGCAGGCTGCGTAGCTGCGAAACGCGCTCGCTGACATCGATTCGCTGCGGCTCGACCGTCACGCCGTGCCGGACCTGGCTCAGCTGCGTGAGCAGGCGGTCAGCAGCTTTGACGGCGGTGCGCACGGTTTCGAGCGACGCGACGTCGTCCTGCTTCCTCACCTCGAGTGAAGCAAATCCTCCGATGACCAGCAGGAGACTGCGCAGGTCGTGCGCTATCGCAGCCGACGCGCGTGCGGCGGCATCGCCGCGAACAACCCGTCGCGCCTGGTCCTCGAGGTGGACGCGAGCGGTGATATCGCGTCCGACCGACTGCAACTCGACCAGCCGATGCTCGCGGTCGTAGATCGCTCGATCGACCCATTCCATCCAGATCACGGTTCCACCCGGGCCGATCGCGCGATGCTGCCCGGTCGAAACCGGGCTCTCATAACTGAGCGCCGCGATGCGATCGTGCACCTCGCGCCGGTCGTCGTCGCTGATGAGCGGCCAGAAGGTGCTTCCGATCAGTGTCTCGCGCGTGGCGCCGAACAGCCGGCAGTACGCGTCGTTGACGAACAGCCTCGTGCCGTCGGGCTTCCAGCGCACCACCAGCTCGGACATGTCTTCGACGACGGCGCGGTATGGGACGCTTTCGAGCTCGCGCAGCCGCGAGAGTTCCGCTTCGAGCTCGACGACGCGTGCTTTGAGGTCTTCTTCGGCCATGAAGGCCCGCGTTATAGCTGCGCAGGCCCGGTTCGTCCACGCCGCCGGGACGGTAAGCGGCATTGCAACGGTCGGCCGGGGCTTTGTTCGACGGCCCTCGTGAAGGGAGTAACTCACACCGCGCAGTGCGCGCCGCGAAAAGGATACGGGTTGAGAGGTGCGGTTGCGCGGCGTCGTCGCCGCGCGAGGTCAGGTGTTTCCAGTCTGCGCTTTTCCCCGCAGGCGGATGGCCTCTCGCCGGGCTTCGATCTGATCCGGGCGTACGTTGCGATTGGTCTCGGCGCAGACGCGGGCTTCGGTCCTCAGCGACTCTGCGAAGCTCTGCGCGTAGCCGTCGTCGATCAGGCGTTTGTAGGCAGCCAGGCATTCCGGCTCGAGAGACAGCATGTCTGCGGCGAGGCGGCGACAAACCGGAAGCAGATCCTCGGGCTCGACGACGCGGTTTACCAGACCCCAGTCTGCTGCCTGCGCGGCGCTCAGAAAGTTGCCGGTCAGCGAAAGCTCCTTTGCACGGTAGATGCCGATCGTACGCGACAGTTTCTGCGACAGGCCCCATCCCGGGAGGATTCCGACGCGCCCGTGCGTGTCGGCGAACCGGGCTTCGGTGGAGCACACAAGCACGTCGCAAGCGATCGCGAGCTCGAAGCCTCCGGTAATCGCGACGCCATTGATCGCAGCGATGACCGGACCCGAAAACTGTCCAATCGAGCGAACCGGATCGGCTGTTTCGACCGTCCCCTGAACCGAGTCGGTGCCGCCGCCGAGCTCTTTCAGATCCAGTCCGGCGCAGAACGCGCGGCCTTTACCGGTGAGGATCGCAACGCGCACGTCCGGGTCCGCTTCGAGCTCTGCAAACGTTTCCGCGATCGCTCCGCGCAACTCCCGTGACAGCGCGTTCATGGCATGAGGGCGATTCAGAGTGACGAGCGCGAGGCCGTCGGCCTTGTCGACGAGGATTACAGCGTCTGATGTCATTGCGGATTCCTTTCCAGCCGGAGTGGATTCGATGAGACCGATGTTGCGACGGTAGCACCAGTGCTGCGTTCGAGCCACGGCATGAACACCGCGCCGGTCCGCCGTATAGCGAGCCCGTCGGGACGGCTAAGCCGCCGCCGGCGGAGTTCATGCGAGCATCTCGGCAGCACGTTTACGAGATGCCAGTGAGCGGCAATCGCGCATCCGTAGAATAAAAATCATTCTCCCATGTGACTGCAGACACTTCGCATTCGCCGCAGCCACAGGTTTGGTGATTCCGCTTACATGTGAACCGAGTTTTTTGTCCGTCGGCACTTCCATGGGATCCGGCCGGCAGGAAGGATGCGCTAGCGATATCATCGGAGGTGACTACATTGCGGCTGCTCACACTGAACGACTTCAAGGCAACCGGCTGGAATACGAACAATCCGAATGTCCTGGCGCAGGTGAATGGCATCCTTGCAACGCAGGACAATGCATTCACCAGGTACGGCATATCGAAGGACGTTCACGTCGCACATCTCATGGCGCAATTAAGCCACGAAAGCGGCGAGGGCACCGAGCTCGTCGAGTCGCTCAACTACGCACCCGCCGCATTGCTCAGGCAGTGGAGCACGCACTTCTCACCCGGACAGGCGCAGATGTACGGACGCACCGCCGACCATCCTGCCAACCAGAGAATGATCGGCGAGCTCGCGTATGGCGGTCGCATGGGCAACGCACCGGCGCCGTCGGAAGATGGTTACACCTTTCGCGGCCGCGGCTTCATACAGACGACCGGCAGGAACGGATACAAGGAGCTTGCGACGAAGACGGGCCTGCCGCTGCTCGAGCATCCGGACATGCTCATCGACCCCCATCACGCGTTCGAGTGCGCAGTGGCCGAGTTCGTCAGCTACCCGCACATGCTCATGTACTGCGAATCCGGCGACATGCTCGCCATCGGAAGCCTCATCAATCTCGGTCACGTCTCGCACAATCCGGCCGAGATCATCGGAAATTCGGACCGCCAGGCGCAGTCCGCGCTGTGGAAACACCAGTACGGGATCGCTTAGGACGGCGGATCGGTTCGCGTCAAAGGTTCCGGGAAAAAAGCGCAAGCAACCTCGTCCAGTGGCGCTCGGCCGAGGACTTGTCGTAAATCGGGCGTTGCGGGAACGCGAAGCCGTGTTCGGTGCCGGCATAGATCTCGACTTCGCCGTTAACGCCGTGCTCCCGGAAGTCCGCAGCGAGCGCATGGACCATCGTCAGCGGCGCCCACTGGTCATGCTCTGCGCACGCGACGTAGATTTCGCCCTTCGCCTTTCGGACCGCAAGGTGCGGGCTGTCGGGTGCATCGGTCATGAGCAGGATTCCGTAGATGGACGCGGCTGCCGCAACGCGATCCGGGTACCTTCCGGCGGCGCTGAGCGCGTACTGTCCGCTCATGCAGTAGCCGAGCGTACCGATCCTGCCTTTCTTCGCCGCCGCTTGCGTGTCGATGAATGCCAGCAATGCGTCGGTGTCGTCCATGACCAGGGGGATGTTGATTGAGCCCATGAGCTGAAACATTCGCGTCAGCCACGGGCCGTCCGGCGTGCGATCGATCGGTCCGAGCTCCATTACTCCCGAACGGTAGTACATGTTCGGCAGCACGACGTAGTATCCGGATGAAGCGAGACGGCGCGCCATGTCGCGCAACTCCTCGCGGATCGCCGGTGAATCCATGTAGAAGAGTATGGGTGGGTGCGGACCACCGCGGTCCGGATGTGCAATGAAAGTGGTGCAGGAGCCGTCCGCAGTCGGGATCTCGACGGTTTGCTCGATCATTTCATGTCCTTCGCCGGGGCTGTGCGCCTGTGTGCTTGCTTGACGACCAACCGCGACGACGCACCGGTAGCGAAGGGCGGCCGTCAGGTCGAACTCTCCAGGATCGATCGCGGTCACCACGGCGCGCGTTGACTGCGCAGATGCACTGACCATCGGCGACGTGCTCGGGAAGACGCGCCGATGGCATTTTACCACCGATGGCATAACGCGATCCGATACCGCGCGGATACGCGCTGCCGGAGAAGGAAGTCCGCATGGCCAGGCTCGTGTTCGGAATGAACCAGTCGCTCGACGGCTACGTCGACCATACGGCCTTTGCGCCCGATCGGACGCTGTTTCGCTACTTCATCGAGGAGGCTCGACAGCAGGCGGGCAGCGTGTACGGTCGGCGGATGTATGAGGTGATGCGTTACTGGGACGACGAGCATCCGGAATGGGATGCGGACGAGCGCGCCTTCGCGGCCGCCTGGCGACAGCAGCCGAAATGGGTCGTCTCGCGCTCACTCCAGTCGGTTGGTCCCAACGCTACGCTTGTCGACGAGAATCTCGAGGGTGCCATTCGCAGATTGAAGGCCGAACGCGACGGCGAGATCGAAGTTGCCGGTCCGCACCTGGCGCAGAGTCTCGGCGAGCTCGGCCTGATCGATGAGTATCGAATCTACCTGCACCCTGTCGCGCTGGGTCACGGCAAGCCGTATTTCGCAGGACCGCGCCCGCGGCTTCGGCTTCTGAGCAATGAGCGAGTTGGCGAGGATGTGATCCGGCTGACCTACGCTCCTGCTTGATCGTAGACTCGACGGCCCGTCCGAGGTCCACGCCGTGGTCAGCCGATGATGCTCTGACAGATGGGGCCGTTCGGCGTGGAAATACAGGCCAAACCGTTGCAGCACTGTCCGATGGCGCACGACTGGCCGGCGGGCACGCACGGCATGATGCACACAGATCCCGACTCGATCGTGATGCATTCGCCTCCGTTGCAGCAGTTGGGGCTCGCCGGGTCGCAATTCTGAGATTCCGGGATGCAGCCCAGCGTCGTGCTGGTCGTCGACGTCGAAGTTGTCGTCGTGGACGTCGAGGTCGTAGTGGTGGTGGTCGTCATGCAGGTGTTCTGATCGCAGAAACTTCCGGGGTCGCACTCGCGGCAGTTGATCTGCGTGCCGCAGCCGTTGTCGATCATGCCGCACTGGGCGCCGAGGGACGCGCACGTTTCGGGCTCGCAGCACACGCCGAACTTGTCCGCCGGTTGCAGGCGGACACATAGATGCGACTGGCAGCTGCGGCTGACGTGGCACATTGCCCCGGCAGGCTTGCCGGCTCCGAGAGCGGAACCGGCAAATGCAATAATACCGCAAGCGATGAATGCGATGACCGGCGATGACTTCATGGCGCCTCTCATGACGGTCGTGGTTCGTACGGACGGCTCGTCAGCATCGGAGATACGGTAAATCTCGCTGCTCGCCAAGATCGTTGCGTTGACAAAATTCCGGTACGGCTCATCTGCGGGGGGCGTACACGCAAACGCAATGCGAGCGACCGCGCATGGCTTGCATTCGATAGCGACGGGCCGCGGCGCGTGCTCGCCGTCGATCACGCGCCGCGTGCAATCTGGCCGAGCCGTCCCGCGCGATAGTCCTCGATTGCCTGCGCGATCTCGCGCTCGGTGTTCATCACGAACGGCCCGTACTGCACGACCGGCTCGCCGAGCGGAGCTCCGCTCAGAAGCAGTGCCTGCGCCGCGACATCGGCGGACATGCGGACCATGTCGCCTTCGCCGAGAAGGGCGAGCTCGCCGTCGTTTACGATGCGATCGCCCACCCGCAATGCGCCTTCGAAAACGTACACGTACGCCGCGTGATCTGCAGGAACCGCTGCTTCGGCGGCGCTGCCCGGCTCGAACGTCCAGTGCAGGAACATGATCGGCGTGCGCGTCTCGATGACGGCCGATGCTCCGAGCGCTTCGCCGGCGATGACGCGCACCCGTGCACGTCCGTCCGGCGTGGCCGCCTCGGGAATCGTCGAGCGAGGGACCTCCTGATATCGCGGCGCCATCATCTTGTCGCGCGCCGGAAGATTGACCCACAGCTGGAAGCCGTGCATCCGGCCGCCGCGCTCACGTAAAGCGCGCGAAGGCATCTCCGAATGCACGATGCCGCGTCCGGCAGTCATCCATTGCACGTCGCCGGCGCCGATCCGTCCGCGGTGGCCGGCGGAGTCCTCGTGCTCCATCTCTCCGTCGAGCACGTAGGTGACGGTCTCGAATCCGCGATGCGGATGATCCGGCGCGCCGACGGCTTTACCGGGCGCGTAATCGACCGGCCCCATCTCGTCGAGCAGCAGAAACGGATCCGCATGCCGGAGCGCCAGCCCCGGGAACGGCCGGCGCACGATGAAGCCGGCGCCTTCGCGCTGCCGGTGAGCCGTGACGACGGAAGTAACTTTTCGATCGGCTACGTCGCCGGCCTGATTCGATTTGAGAGTATTCGATTGCATGTGATCACCTCCGTCATTGCGCGCGTGCGGGCAACGGCCGCGAAGCAGGAACAGACTCCGGCGCTGCGCTGTCCGTCGTGAACAGCGCCCGATAGGCACCTCGGTGCACGTACGCGAGAAACAGCTCGAGCGAAGCGACGACGAGCGCGAGCCCCAGGCCTTCGGGCGCCAGGAAGACGTGGAACGAGACGATGTTCACGATGACCGGCGCCAGCACGACCAGTCCGAGCGGCACGAAGCCGAAAAGCAGAAGGAGGCCGCCGGCAACCTGCGTCGCGAAGATGAGCGGGACCATGTAGCCGGTCGCGAAAAGCGCTCCGAAGAATGCGACGGCACCGTCCGGCATCGGCGGCTGCGGCAGGAAGTGCAGGAAACCGTTCAGACCAAAGACGGTAAAGATGAGCCCCAGAAGCATGCGAGCGGAAGTTGCTGCCTTGTTCATTGATGTTCTCCCTGCGGCCGACGAGTTGGTTGGCGGCCGATATGAGGAGGAGTCTACGATCGTTGCCGGAAGGTGGCTAGACCGCTAGATTCGAACAGACTGTTGCCGATATGCGCACAATCGATCTGAACCAGGTCCGGCTCTTCGTGCGGGTAGTCGACGCGGGAAGCTTCACGGCGGCGGCCCGGGCCGTCGGGCTGCCGAAATCCTCCGTGAGCCGCGCGGTCTCCGCCCTCGAGCGCGAGCTCGGCATCCGCCTGATCCAGCGAACCACCCGGCGAGTGCAGGCGACCGACGCCGGCCGCACATACTACGAGACGGTGTCGCGTGCGCTGTCCGGCATCGACGATGCGAGTGAAGCCGTCGCGGAGCTCAAGGACGTTCCGCGCGGAACGGTGCGCATCACCGCACCGGCCGACAGCGGGCACACTCTGCTTGCGGACACGGTCGTGCGATTCGCGCAGAGCTATCCCGAGGTGCGAATCGACGTGTCACTCACGCAGCGCGTGGTCGAAATGGTCCACGAGGGATTCGACCTTGCCATCCGCATCGGAAAGCTCGCCGACAGCGGTCTGGTTGCTCGCCGCATGGGCTTCGTGCACGCGGGCCTGTTCGCATCGAAGACGTATCTCGAACGAAAGCCCCGTCCTCGCTCGATCGCCGATCTCGCGGAGCACGAATGCATCCTGTTTCGCAGCGCCGGCCCGACGGTATGGGAGCTCGTCGGTCCATCCGGTCCCGAATCGGTCGAAGTACACGGTGCATTGTCCGCCGACGATCATCATATGGTTCGCGACGCAGCGGCCGAAGGGCAGGGGATCGCGCTGCTGCCGATTTTCATGTGCTCCGGCCAGACCGGCGACAGCGACCTCGTGCGCGTGCTGCCCATGCATACGACCGCGGGCGTTCCGATCCATCTCATCCATCCGTCGGCGCACTTCATTCCGAAGCGCGTGACGCTTCTTCGTGATCAGCTTCTGGAGGACATTCCGAGGCTGCTGCGGGTCTGAAGCGGCGACGCATGCGATCCGGCCGGATCGCGGCGTTCGGCCGATTCCCGCATCCATTGACGTACTGCTTCGATGTCGCGCGGTACCATACGGGCCGCGGCCAGCATGCACACCGTGAGTAGAAGGTTGAGCGCAGGAATCACGTACATCGCGCGGCGCAGGCCGTCGCCCTTGAACGCTTCGAGCGCGGGGCCGCTGGTCGCGGAAACGCCCGCGGCTGCGGCTGCCGCCAGCATGTAGTGATCGCTCAGGCGGCCCATGACGATGGGGCCGAGCGAAGCCCCGAGCAGATACATGGCGAAGAAGTACGTGGCCATCGCCATGCCGCGCAGCGACGGCTCGACCAGATCCTGGATCGTCGAGTACGTCGTCGAGTAGTAAACGTACATCGCCGCGACGCCGAGGGTCATCGGGAATGCGAAGCCCATCGGGCTCGACGGTGGCGCATCGATGGCGACGTACGTCAGCGGCGCCGCGACGAGGAATGCCATCGCAGAAAGGGTCATGCGCCCTCCCGGCCACCGTCTGGTGAGCCGATCGGCGAGCATTCCGCCGAAGATCAATCCGGGAATGCCCGAAAGGCCGAAGACGAACATCGAATAGTAGCCGGCCTCGGCGATATTCACGTGATGGTAGCGGATCAGCAGCGGCGCGATGAACGAACCGATGGCGTACATGTTGAAGTTGTGGAGCGCACCCGAGAGCACGATCGGCCACATGCTCGGGATCGACAGCACCAGCCTGATCGGCGAGCCGGCGCGCACGACCTCACCGATGTCATGCGCTTCGGCAGCGCCGCGCGCGGGCTCGTGGATCAGGGCAAGCGCTGCAATCGAGCACAGGACCCCCGGCGCGGACGCGAGAAAGAAAGCTGCCTGCCAGCCCCAGGTCTTCGCGATGTACCCGCCGGCAAGAAAGCTTGCGGCGATCCCGAGCGGGAGACCGAGCATGTAGATGGAAAGAGCCCGGGAACGTTCGTGGGCTGGAAACAGATCGCCGATCAGCGACGCCGCCGCCGGTGCGCACGATGCCTCACCGAGGCCTACTCCAAGGCGCACGACGAACAATTGTGTGAAGCTCGTGCAGATGCCCGAAGCCGCAGTGAGCAGGCTCCATGCGAACACTCCGCCGGCGAGGATGTGCGTGCGTCGCAGCTTGTCCGCCAGCCGTCCGAACGGGAGGCCGACGACCGCGTAGATCAGCGTAAATGCCGTGCCGAGAGTGCCGAGCGCGGTGTCGCTCAGCTGCCACTGTTTTCGGATGTCTTCACCGACCGCTCCGAGGATCTGGCGGTCGACGAAGTTCATCAGGTTGATCGCGAACAGGACCGCGAGCGCGACCTGGGCTCGTCTGCGGAGCATCGGCACGCGCCAGTTTCGAGTTCGTCGCGGTGACAAGCAAATTCGAGTGCAGGCGACGATGTGCGAGAAATCGTCCGGCGGCTATGGCGTGAACTCGCGTTTCTGCGATGGGTCCACGAGACCGTTCGCTCGATGCGGAGCCGCTGAGATCCTTCCGTGAAGAACGCCGTTGCACAGGTTCGAGTCCCCGAGCGATTTCCTCTCAGCTCTCGGCACTGAGCTCGACCGGTTGGTCTCGCCGGACGGCGTCCGTGCCGATGCCGCGCCGACCCTTCTCTGTGAAGTGGATAACAAAAATTGCGCAGACGAACGTGCGGCTGCGACGATTGCCTGCGCTACCACGGAAGAATCTCCGTACTTCTTCTGGCCGTAGTCGTTCCCGAATGACAGGGTCGCAGCCCCGAACTTCCATGCACGGAGGGGAACAATGAGCCGACAGTTACGAAGCCCTATCGTTCGAGGATGCAGCGTTGTCGTGACCAGCCTGCTGCGGTGCTGCCTGATCTGCGTTCTGGTCGCATCTGCGCAAATCGAAAACGCCTGTGCCGAGACGATACTTTCCGAGTCGTTTGAGAATGGCGTCCTGGACTCGCGCATCAGCGTGCAGACGGTTGGAACGTTTAGAAACGCACCCGGAATCGAGCCGGTCACCCAGCTCGGCAGCGCGCACGCTTTCGGCTTCGGACGTTCGAACTGCGGAGCCAGCTGCTTTCAGTTTCACTCGACCGCGCTTCACATCGTTTTCCCCGAACCGGTGTACGTGTCGTCGATTTCGTTCAAGGAGATGGAGCTCTACGAAAACTGGGGTTCGGGCGGAAATGTGGCAGTCGATGGGGTTGCGCTCGAGAACTCCTATCTGGGGCGCCAACCGTATAACGATCGCCAACCCGACTCCGCGCCTCGCCAACACGATCTTCCGGTAGGAAAGCCCGTGAAAGAGATCGTCATCTACGTCGGCGACATCACCAATCTCAGCGAGGTCTTTCTCGACGATCTCAGGATCAACTCGGAAGCCGAAACCGTCTTCGACGCAGACTTCACCACCAATGCGATTTCGGTCATCGGCGGAACGGCGAGTGTTGTCGGGAATTTCGTCTTCGATTTTCGCCCGGAACGCACGGATGACCACTGGGCGTTCAAATCTCACGGCGCGTCGTTCACGATCACGTTTCCTCTTCAGGCTCCCGGGAATCTGCTCCTGCAGTTCGAGCATCTGACGTCGCTGCTGGCAGGCGCCACCAATGACGGGTTCTCGCCGATCGATGTCCTCGTAAACAATCAGCCATTTCTCGACGATTACGACCCTGGAGTTGCCCACGGTGGAAACAAGGGGTTTGTTTCCGACCAGTTCCTCGTGCCAGCTGGTTTGCTGGCAAGCGGTACGAACCAGATCACGGTAGCGATCCAGGATGCTGCGGAGAGTCAGTACTGGATCAGGCACATGCGGGCCGAGTCGGGCATCGGAGTCGTCACGCCTGCGCCTCTGGTGCCGGATGACCAACTCGAAGGTGAGGGGCTCGGCGGGTCGATCGCGCTCTCGGACGATTACCTCGTTATTGGTGCGCCGGCGACCAACGGCAACAAAGCAGGCAGAGTGCGACTCTTCGCACGCTCCGGCGACGGATACGTCGAACAGAGCCAGACCGGTCCTGTTCCGATTCCTTTCCAGGATCCCGACGATCCTGCTGCCGAGCTTAACTTCGGAGAGTCGGTAGCCGTCTCCGGACGGACGATCATCGTCGGTGCACCGGCCGATGTTGCGGTGAACGGCAGCAAGAAGGCCTTCGGCAGCGCGTCCGTCTTCTTTTTCGACGGCACGTCCTGGGTGCACCAGGGAAAGTTCCTCGACTTCGACAACGACTGCAAGAGTTTCGGTACCAGCGTCGCGATCAACGGCGATGACGTCGTGGTCGGTGCTCCGGGGGGAGCCTGCGCACGCGTCTTCGAACGAACGGGAACCACGTGGGCTCCAAAAGCGTTGTTGCGTGCCGGAAGCCCGAGCGGTCGATTCGGACAGAGCGTGGGCATTTCCGAAGGATCGATATTGATCGGCGCACCGGGAGCGGCCGGCTCAGGCCATCACTGCATGACGCAGGGTTCGGTCTACGCGTATCGCAAGTCCGGATCCGATTGGATTCTGGATACGACTATTGTCGAGCCCTCGGACACCGGTGGTGGAGCATGTTTCGGCACTGCCGTTGCGATCGATGGTGCGACGGGCGTGGTTGGTACGCCGGGAGACGACGGCGGAGCCGAGGATGCGGGAGCTGCCTATGTAATCCAGCACCAGGCCGGTCACTGGTTTGCTCAAACCAAGCTACTCGCTTTTCCCACCCCGGCCGCCGGCGACGGTTTTGGTGGCGCGGTCGACACGAGGCTGGGGTTGGTCCTGGTCGGTTCTCCCGGCGCCGCAGCTTACCTTTTCCAGTTTCAGCCGGAGGCCGCTTCTCTCTCCTTGAGAAGTCCGAACAAGTCGCTGTGGCCGCCTCGTGGCCTGTATCTTCCGCCGCCCGAATTCCCGCCCAGCGTCAGCAAGTTCGCATTCTCGGTCGCCGTGGCGTCGGGCCTGACGGCCGTCGGTGCCCCGGCGACGCGCATTGATGAGCTGAGCGAGGCCGGCGCTGCTTTTCCGGACGACTCCGCTCCCAAGCCCACGATCGTGTGCGGCGATGGCACAGTCGAGCTCGGGGAAGGATGCGATGACGGCGACGTGAGCTGGAGCCAGGGCCAGCCCTGCGATGAGCAGTGCCATGCGCTGAAGTGCGGCGATACGAATGACTCCGGAACGCTCACGTCGGCGGACGCGTATTTCGCACTGCGCGTCGCGTCCGGGTCATCGACATGCGCCCGGTCGGTTTGTGACGTGACCAGGGACTTGCAGATCACGAGCGTGGACGCGCTCAAAATCCTCAGAGCCGCCGTCGCGTTGGAGGGTGAGCTTTCCTGTTCATGATACGCGTTCCGGAGTAGGCGAGGCTGGTATCGGGGGACGGATCTCGTCAGCCAGCACACGTCAGGTCGACGGCCAGACCAACCGCATTGCGAAGCACGGCCAGAGCATCCGTCGCCGTGATGCTGCCGTCCGAGTTCACGTCGCAGACGCGCTCGTCGCAGCTCGCACCGCCGACCGATGCCTTGAGGGTGAAAAGAGCGTCGGACACCGTCGCACCGGCTACGAGCGGAGTCAGCGGCTCACCGCACGGGACCCGGCGGCAATCGTCCAGACAATACTGGCCGGCCTGGAAGCCGGTACTGCCGTCGTCGCACTGCTCGCCGCCGTCGATGACATGGTTTCCACAAAGCGGAGCGTCACACGCGGGAAATGCATACGCTTCGTATCCCCAGCACATGACCGAGCCGTCGTCGCGAACACCGCAGGTCACGGCGAAGTCGCTCGAGAGCTCCACGAATGAGCCGGACGGCGGACTGGCCTGTCCATAGTCGTCGGCGCCCCAGCACGAGACGCTGCCGTTCGGCCGGATGCCGCACGCATGGCCTCCGCCCGACGCGATCTGCAAAAACGATCCGGACGGAGGATCGGCCTGGCCGTAGTGATTGTTACCCCAGCAGTCCACGCTGCCGTTGTCGCGGATGCCGCACGTAAAACCGTTGCCAGCCGCGAGCTGTACGAAATTGCCCGGAGGCGCAGTCGCCTCGCCGCTGTTGTTGCTGCCCCAGCATTCGGCGCTGCCGTCCACGCGGATCGCGCAGTCGTGAGTCTCTCCCGTCGACAGGTGCTCGAACTTTCCCGCGGTCGGCACCGGTTTGCCGTCGGGAAGCTGTCCCCAGCATTCGATGCTTTTGTCCTCGCGGATGCCGCACGAATGGTCGCCGTTGGCCGACACCTCGCGAAACGCTGAGCCCGGCGGGCTTGCCTGGCCGTAGTCGTCGGATCCCCAACAGATCGCATCGGTGCCGGACAATCCGCAGACGTGGAAGGAACCCGATGAGATCCGGTCGAACATCGCAGCAGGAATCGCCAGTCCGTACGGAGTCGGTCCCCAGCAATCGACAAGGCCGTTCTCCCGCCGCACACACCAGCGCACTGCGCCGACGGTCACCTCGCGCGCAACTCCGGTCGGCAGCGCCGCGCCGCCTTGACGGTTCGTGCCCCAGCAGGAGACCAACCCGCTCTCCAGAAGGCCGCAGCTGTAGGCAAAACCGCCGGAGGCGCCGATGAAACCATCACGCGTCGGCGGCGTTGCCTGTCCCCAGTCCGAATTGCCCCAGCAGATGACGTGACCATCGCTGCGCACGCCACACGCATGCCCCCAACCTGTCGTGACCTGCGTAAATGGTCCGTCGGGAGGAGACGTCGAACCATAGTTGTCGTAGCCCCAGCATTCGATTTCGCCATCCTCGCGCAGCCCGCACGAAAGGCCCCAGCTCACGGAGATCTCAACGAATTTGCCCGGAGGCGCGTCGAGGTCACCCGCGAATCCATCACCCCAGCATTGTACGGTGCCGTCCTGTCGAAGCGCGCACGCGTGGCGATCGCCGGAGTCGACCTTCGTGAACGTTCCCGTCGGCTCGTCCTGCAGTCCGTATGCGTTCGCCCCCCAGCACCGCAGCGTTCCGTCTGTACGAACACCGCAGCTGAAGTCGGTGCCGGCAGAAAGCTGGATGAACCTGCCGCTCGGCGCCGCGGCCTGGCCTGCGAGATTGCTTCCCCAGCACGACACGCTGCCATCGGCCGCGATGGCGCACGTATGGTCCTGGCCGGCGCTGAGGTCGACAAACGGCCCGGATGGCGGTTCGGACTGCCCGAAAGCATTGTTTCCCCAGCAGACGGCGTCACCTGCCGCGGTGAGACCGCAGGTGTGACCACCGCCGACCGAGATTTTCTCGAATGCACACGAAATCGCTCCGGCATCGGACGCGGCTCCGCACAAGATGGCGAAGAGCACGAAGGCGGACCAACACTGACGGCGCGCGCTGGGGAGGAACATCGCTCTGGCGCGCCTCGTGTCACGCCGTAGCTGTTCTCGCAAGCTCCGTCAGATCGGGTGCGTGTGCGCCCAGGCCGTTTCCATCAGGAACAGCTCGCGGGTGCCGGAGGCGACGGCAGAATGCCGTTTTCTGTCATGCCCAGGAGAAGCTGGCTGTGCTATCGTGCGAGATAGCTCACCAATACGCGTCATTCCCGGGAAGGAAGGCATTCATGGATAGCCATACACACGTGCTGCTCGCGTCGCGCCTGCTCGAGATTTGCGGCGCCCGCAAGTCGCTATGCATCGTAAGTCTCTTCCCGCAAATCGACCGGTCACCGCCGACGCTGCATCGCATGTATGCGCATACGGTGTTCAAGACGAGGGAGTTGACGGAAATCGGTCTGCTCGTGTTGAGCGATCGTGGCACCGAGACTGCGTCGGCGCGCTTCAGCAACGCTTTTGCCGTCCGGCGCTTCGGCGAAGAAGGCGGGCGGATGCTCTCTTATCTCGCGCAGCAGTCGTGGGACGGCGCTTCCGCTCTGTCCGAGCTCGAGCGCGATGCGGCATTGATGGCGTACGTGTCGCACCTTTATCTCGATACCTACAACCAGCCGACCCAGCCTTTTTCGCCGGAATCCGTGTATTGCTCCGGACAGTGGAAATTGTGGAAGGAGCTCGGCGACTTCCGGCTCGAGCTCTACACCACGCCGGCCATCGACGAGCTGCGCGAGGAACTCTTCCACCAGGCCTTCTGGAAAGACGCGCCCCGAATTTTCCCCGCCATTCTGACGCAGGCAATGCTGATCAGGATGTGCGCCTTCAGCCTGGAGCAGATCCCTGCCGCGCTGGTGGTGTCCGGAATGAAGGCGCTGAAATTCGAACCCGGCATGCAAGGCGAAACGAAGGCGGCGTGCCAGTTCCTCGAGGAGTTCGAAAACAGCTTGTTCAATCTGCACATCAAACATCTGGGCGTGGGCGCCAGCGTGCATGTGGCTAGCCCGGCCTCGAACGTTTATGCCGCCTGACTTTCCTCACGAGGTCGCAGGCTACGCATGCCCGCTGATCAATCCGCCGGCGCAGCGGCACCTTTTTCGGAACAAGATCCACAATCTGCAGCTGGCGATCGGTCGCATGCAAGGCTTTGTGCTGCTGCCTGGCGAAGAGTTTTCATTCTGGCGCATGGCCCTGGAACCCGTCGCAGAAAACGGCTACCGCGAAGGTGCGATGTTCATCAACCATCGCGTCACGACCTCGATGGGCGGCGGCCTGTGCCAGCTCTCGGGATTGATCTACAACCTGGCATTGCTGTCGGGCTGCGAGATTACCGAGCGCTTCAACCACAGCATCGACGCCTACGGAGAAAACCGCTACATCCCGCTCGGACGCGACGCCACCGTTGCGTACGACAGGAAAAATCTGCGATTCCGGAATCCGTACGCCTTTGCGCTCCGATTGCATCTGGCTGTAAACGAGCAACTGGCGAGCGGCAGCGTGCGGGCAGAGCAAAGTCTGCCGCATGCGATTTCGATCGAAGCGGAACTGATGGAAGAGCTGCCGTCGCCGCTCGAGCGCGTGCCGGATAGCTCGCTCCTGCCTGGCGAAGAGAAAATCGAAAAAGGGCTGTCGGGGAAAATCGTGCAGGCCTGGCGCGTCACAACCGGTTCCGGCGAAATACGCAAGGAGTTGCTGTCGCGCGACCAATATCATGCGACGCCGACGTTGTTGCGGCATCATACCGGCAGCTGACAGACCGCAGCGCAAAAAGGCGCGTCGGACCAGCCCGCTTCTGCTGCCGTCAGTGCGTCGACTGCGGATCTTCCGAGACGTCAGCCTGTCCGAGCACCGCGGTGCGCAGCCATTCACGAACTTTCGAGTCGTGGCGATCCTCGTCGTCGGCGCATTCCCGGCACTGCTCGGCGAGCTCTTCGTGCCCGAGCTCATCGGCAAGCTCGATCAGCAGCTCCCAGCCGGCAAGATCGGCCACCTCGGCCTGAAGCATCGTGCCGAGGCACTGCGTGAGCGTGGTTTTCGGATCGGTCAGCACCTGTGCAAATCCGATCCCGATCACGCCCACGATGTCGGCGCACGGCGTAACCGCCGTCGGATCGGCGCCGAGCTGCTGGATGGCCGCCGCGAGAATTCCCGCGTGGCGGAGCTCGTCGTCGCGGATGTCCTCGATCTCATCAGCCGCCAGGCTCTCATCATGCGTATGGGATGCCTTGAGCTTGATGAGAAGCGCGTCGTAGAGCCGCACCCCGGCGCGTTCGAAAGCGAGACGCTCGCCGAGTTTGTCGAGAAGCACGGCTGCCGATTCTCCTTTGACGGCTGCGACGGTGGATTTGACGATGCCCTTGAGCTTGATCGGGCTCGGCATCGTTCCGACCGGGTCGGACTCGGTACAGTACGACAGGCGCATTTCGTCGAGCGCGTCCGTATCGGGCATCTCGTTGCGCGCCTGCACTTTGCGGAACGTCTCGAATCCGAGCGGTGACGTGGCAATTCCGGTTTTATTCTCGCCGATATCCGTCGGCTTCATCGAATTGCTCAATGGACCCTCCTGTGTTCGGCAAGCGCAATCGCGCGCTGCATCAGCTCGGTACCCGGCGTCCATTCATAGTCGAGCCGGACGATTTCGGACGGAGATCCCTCCGAGTTGAGATGCTCGCGATAGTCGAGCGTCTGCTGCGATTCGTCGTCCGGATCGTCGATGAACTCGGTACCGACGGCGCGCATCTGTACCTCGGAGTTGAGCACGTCGCGGACGTACTGTCGGTGGCTCTCATACGAAATCGGATCGGGCAGCTCGGACGGCAGGATCTCGGCCGCGTCGCGCCCCTCGACGTTCTCGAACTGCTTGATTGCCACCTGAAGCTGGCCAAGCTCGTAGTCGCAGAAGCGCTCCCACAGCGCGCGGATTCGAGGATTGGTTTCGCTCTGCGCGCAGCTCCAGTAGTTCCAGACTTCCGTCGCCTCGTGCAGGACCCATTTTTCGAGCCAGGTCTCGTTCGGATCGCTCAGGCACTCGTACTGCGTGACGTGCTGCTCTTCGATGGATGCAATCTCCGCGTAGAGCTGTCGCGCGACCGGATCGGCAAAGATCGGACCGATGTTCATGTAGTAATTCCGCGTCTGCTGCTCTCCCGCCATGATTGTGAGCGCATTGAGCTTGCTGAGCGGATCTGCGGTTTTTCGATTGTAGCTGCGGCGCAGGTCGTCGGTCGGATGGCGGTGCTCGACGATCGTACGACGGCCGGGAAGCACGTCGGTGTATCCCTGCAGGATCGTGTTCGAGTCTTTGCCTTCCAGCCGGTCGAGCAGCGCGCTGTAGGCATGCATGTGATCGAAGTCCTCGAGCAGGCCGAAGCGGTAGACCTGCGCGAGATACTCGTCGGGCTCATGCTGTGCAACGTGCGCCGTCACTTCTATGGCGACCTGCTCATAGCCGATCGTGGTTTCGATCGGCGAATGGTCAGGCGAGATGAGCCAGTTGACCATCGTTGCCTGATGATGGTCGATGCGGCGGACTTCAGCGGCCACGCGCTGCAGATCGCGATTCATGCGCGCCAGCGAATGCAGAAATACGCAAGCTTCGAGCTCGATGCCGTTCATGAGGATCACGCGCACCCTGGTGAATGCGTCGTCGTCGAGTTTGCTTATTGGCGGACTCACCAGCTCTCGCCATGTGAATCGCTGCCGGTCGATCGGAACGCCCTTTTGCTGAAGCAGATCGAGTGCCATGAGGACCTCCGTAATTGCGCGCCATGCTGCGGTTCAATCTCGAGGTCGGCAAGGCGATCGGACCCCCGGGGCGCGGGTTTATTTTTCGTCGCACCAATTTGCGGGTGCGATGCCGAGCACCGAGAGAAAGAGAGAGCCGCTATGCACGGTGTTACCAAGGGAGTGGGCGCCGCAGTGGCGTCGGTCGCGCGGTTTTGAGACAAGGCTGCCGGGCTAGGCCCACCATGCGAACGCGTCGCTTCCTGTTCGTCGCTCTTCTGCTGCACTGCGCGCCGGCGTCAGCATCGGCACTTGCGCAAGACGCGCCGTGCCTCGATCCCCTGACGCTCGAGAACGGACGCAGCTACCGCCTTTCGGAAGAGATCCTGCTCGCGCCGTCAGCGGCCGCGCAGCCGGACCGGGCCGTCGGATTCATTCCGAGCGGCCTGGAGTTCACGATCGCCCGGGTCGTGCACCAAGGCGATACGACCTTCTACTACATAAGAACCGACGACTTCCGCTGGGGCTGGGTCGGCTCGAGGCTCCTCGCCGACAAGGACGTGGAAACCGCCGAAGGCCCGCCGCCGGACGCCGACGAGCAGATGCGTGTGCGACAGGGCCTCGACGAGATCGCGCGCGACTACGCGGCGCTCGGCAACTCGCCGTCGGTCAGGCAGCTGGTCGCGCTCGATGTGCGCATCCGAAAGCTCGTGAAGGAGAGAAGCTGCTGCGGGTTCGACACCTGGCTCGATCCGGCGACCACCTCCGCCACCGGAACCTACGTCGGACACTATGCGACCCTCGGATACACGGGCAAGCTTCTCGGCGAGGCGCACCGGATCGATCCGAGGTCGCCCCTGCGCGCGAGCACTTTGTATTCCACCGTCGAGCGCTACCCCGACGAAATGAAGGAGTCCGAGACTCCGGACCTGCCGTCAGCGATCGCCTATCTGCGCGAGTTCCCGAAAGGCCCCTTCGCCGCCGACGCAGCGATGGCCCTCGCCAAAGCGTATGCGGACGCCTGGTCGAGCCTGGGTAGCGAAGAGAACGCGTACTGCATGCCCCATCAGCTCGGCGACGTGAAGAACCGGACCGGGCGCGATCAGCGGGCTTACGCAAAAAAGATGGCAGAGAGCTGGTTTCAAAGGTCGTTCCGGCTGCGAAAGCCCACGTCGGACGAACGCGCCGCCTACGAGGAATGGCACGGTTCGGATTCGTACTTCTTTTTCAACTGCCCGTGCTAGTCACGCGGCGCACGTTTCGTGCGCACGGCGCAGATGGCCCTGACTCGGTCCCAATGGATTGTTCCCCTGCGTGCTGGCCGAAACGTGCCGGCCACAAGCCAATCTCGTGGCCGGCACGCCGTGCTCCTTGCGCTGCTCGCGCATGATCCTTGCGTTGCTCGCGCCTCAGGCACGCGAGCCACTGTGCGATCCGCCGCTTTCCGAAGGGCTGCGCTGCGAATCGCTTTGCGAATAGCCGCGCTGTGGTGAAGAGCCCTGCGAATAGCCGCTCTGTGAGCCGCCCTGCGTGTAGCCGCTTTCGGAAGAACTCGACGATGCGCCCTGCGACTGTCCGCTGTGCGATATCTGCGCAGGATCGCCCTCCTGCACCTCGATCTTCTTGCCGCGCGACTGCTGCTGCTGCGGCATCGCCATGCTGATCTCGAGGACGCCATTCGAGAACGTCGCCTTCGCCTGTTCCGGATTCACGCCTTCGGGCAACGGAATCACCCGATAGAACCGGCCGTAGCTGCGCTCCGTGCGATAGAAGCCTTCCCGCTTGTCCTCATGCTCCTGCATGCGTTCGCCGGAGAGCACCAGCTGGTCGTCTTCGATCTCGACCTGGATCTGGTCCTTGTTCATTCCAGGAACTTCGGCTCGCACGATGAGCTGGCCACCACGCTCGAGCACTTCGACGGGCGGGATCCAGTTCGTGGATCCGAGTTGCTGGCGACCCTGACTCTGCGGGGCACTCCATCCCGGCTGTTCGATGAACAGCTGATCGAGATCTTCCATGAACCGTCGCATGAAGGTGAACGGGTTAAGCGGAAGCGTAAATGCACCGGTTCGGCCTTCAAGTCGCATAACGCCGCGCCCGCTTTCACCCGGCCGTGTCATTTCGCCGCTTCGCTGCTGCTCACCGGATTGCTGCTGATTTCTGCTGTCCCTTGTCTGAGCCATCGTTTTATCCTCCTGCTGGAGTGTTGCTCGATCTTCTTTCTGACGACGGACCGCCAGCGGCGAAGCTGACGCCGCCGTTCAACGCTCAAACGTTAACCAGTATTCGGCCGTCGCAAACCCGCATCAGTGGCGGTGGAAGATGTTTCGTACGCGGAGGAACGCGCCACAGTCGGCCACTGGCGCGTGGTGTGTTTGCTCCACCACGGATGCGTCGGCTGACGGTTTCGCTGCGCTCGACCGCGTGGGTAAAGCTTGCCAGAGAAAGTAGAAGCCGCTAGTCGGCTTGTTATCGCGCCCAACATTCCCGCCGAGGCCGATTCTTCAGCTCGGGTTGGGAAGCCTTCAGCGACGGATCGACACGAACAAGGAGGCAGCACTCATGGCATCGGTGATCCACGGCCTGCTCACCCCGGAGGAATCCGTCCTCGCTCTCATCGACTACCAGCCGCAGATGAGCTTCGGTATCCAGAGCCACTCGCGGCTTTTCACGCTGAACAACGCAGTCGCACTCGCGAAGACCGCAAAACTCTTCCAGGTGCCCGTCGTACTCACGACCGTCGCAGCGAAATCGTTCAGCGGCGACATGCTGCCCGAGTTGCAGTCTGTGTATCCTGATCAGTCGCCGATCGACCGAACCAGCATGAACTCGTGGGAAGACGACAACTTCCGTAACGCGATCAAGAAGACGGGCCGTAAAAAGCTGATCATCGCTGGATGGTGGACCGAGGTCTGCGCGTGTTTCCCGACGATCCAGGCATTGCAGGAAGGATACGAAGTCTACGTTCCGACAGACGCATGCGGCGACATCAGCATCGAAGCCCACGAGCGCGCCGTGCAGCGAATGATCCAGGCAGGCGCCGTCCCCATGACCAGCTTCCAGGTGATGTACGAGTTCCAGCGAGACTGGGGCCGCTCTGCCACGTACGAAGGCTGCATGGACATTCAGAAAGCTCACTCCGACTACGGCATCGGCATCCGCTATGCGAAGGCGATCCTCGGAGAGCATGCCAGCGAAGGTGGTCACTAGAGCCCGAACACCAGCTCACTGCTGTCGGTGACAGGAGGCCGCATGGCCGCAGGTTCGTACAGCAACCAGGCAACCGCGAATACGGCGCGGCTCATCCTGACGAACGCGAAAATTGCGACACAGGACGACCGGCGATCCTTCGCGCGTGCGGTCGCGATGGAGGGCGGCAGGTTTCTTGCCGTCGGCACCGACGAGGAGGTGCTCGCTTATCGCGATGCTCATACGACGGTGATCGATGCGCGCGGACGAACGATCATCCCCGGACTCATCGACTCGCACCTGCACCTCATCCGCGGCGGCCTCTCGTACAACACGGAGCTTCGCTGGGACGGAGTTCCGTCGCTGTCCGACGCGTTGCGGATGCTGAAGGAGCAGGCAAAGCGCACTCCTCCAGGACAGTGGGTTCGAGTGATCGGCGGGTGGAGCGAGTTTCAGTTCGCCGAGCGGCGAATGCCGACTCTGGCTGAGATCAATGCGATCTCGTCCGACGTCCCGGTGTTCATCCTTCACCTGTATGACCGCGCGCTTCTGAACGGCGCTGCCGTGCGTGTGCTCGGCTATACGAAGGATACGCCGGAACCCGCGGGCGGCCACATCGAGCGGGACAAGGCCGGCAATCCAACGGGCCTCCTGATCGCCGCGCCCAATGCGGCCATTCTGTACGGTTCGATCGCTGCAGCGCCGAAGCTTTCGCTCGAGCATCAATACAACAGCTCACGTCACTTCATGCGCGAGATGAACCGGCTCGGCATCACGGGCTGTGTCGATGCCGGAGGCGGGTACCAGCGTTATCCCGAAGATTACGAAGTGATGACCGAGTTGCATCGGCGCGGCGAGATGACGGTGCGGATCTCGTACAATCTGTTCACCCAGCATGCGAAGGACGAGCTTGCCGATTTTTCGAAATGGACGAGCACCGAGCGTTACCGCCAGGGAGACGACATGTACCGGCTGAACGGCGCGGGCGAGATGCTCACGTTCTCGGCAGCCGATTTCGAGGATTTTTTGCAACCGCGTCCCGACCTGTCGCCGGATCTCGAGCCGGAGCTCACTGCCGTCGTGCGGCTCCTCGCGGAGAAACGCTGGCCGTTTCGCCTGCACGCGACATACGACGAATCGATCACGCGTTTCCTCAACGTGTTCGAGGCCGTCGATCGCGACGTCCCATTCGGAGACCTGCGCTGGTTCTTCGATCATGCGGAAACCGTCTCCGAGAAGAATCTTGATCGCATCAAGGCGCTGGGCGGCGGAATTGCAGTGCAGCATCGCATGGCGTTCCAGGGTGAGTACTTCATGGACCGCTACGGCGAAGCCGCCGTGAGCCAATCGCCGCCGATCCGAAAAATGCTCGATCGCGGCATCCCGGTCGGCGCCGGCACGGACGGAACCCGCGTCGCCAGTTATAATCCGTTCGTGTCCCTTTACTGGATGGTCAGCGGACGCACCGTGGGCGGCACGGCGATGTATGGCGAGGAAAACCGTCTCGACCGTATGGGAGCACTGCGGCGGTACACGGTCGGAAGTGCCTGGTTCAGCGGTGACGAAGCGATCAAAGGAGCCATCATGCCGGGGCGTCTCGCGGATCTCGCGGTGCTTACGAACGATTACTTCGAAATACCCGAAGGCGAGATCAAAGGTCTCGAATCGGTGCTTACCGTTGTCGGCGGAAACATCGTCTACGCCGCCGGTGACTTTGCCGGCTTTGCGCAGAAGGCGCTTCCGGTCCTCCCGGAATGGTCGCCGGTCGCGCACTACGGTGGTTATCGGAACGCAGACGTTGCGGCCGCGGCGCACGCGAAATCTCACGCCCACGGCGCGCACCAACACTGGAGATCGGTGTCGCACGGTTCAGGCGGAACGGGCATGCGCGAGTTTGCCGCAGGCATGTGGGGCTCTGGCTGCCCGTGCTGGGCGTTCTGACGAGCGGCAGCATGGACGGTGTGTGAGGCGCGCTTCCTGCTGCCTCCTGCTCGTCGGTATCTGCGGCTGCATGCAGGGATCCGGGCGTGCTGAAGCCGGCAAACCGGTCGCACTTCCTGCGCTGTCGGCGTACCGCTACGATGAGGACTACAGTTTTCTGAAGGACGAGGATCTGCGTTCTCATGCGGAGCCCCTGTCGCTTGCGCCGCTCAAGTACGTGCGGCTCGGCAGCGACTCTTCGAACTACCTTTCCGTCGGAAGCGAAGTGCGGCTGCGCTACGAATACTACAAGAACAACCAGTGGGGGCAGGGGCCCCAGGATCATGGCGGCTACGTCTGGGGCCGGCTTCTTCCGTACGCCGATCTGCACATCGGGCCGTATTTCCGCGCATTCGCCCAGGCCATTGCGGCGTATGAGTGGGGCGACGCTGCGGGAGTTTCTCCGCCGGACGAAGACCAGCTCGATCTTCTCCAGGGATTCATCGACGTGCGGCTACCGGCCGGCGACAAGACAACGCTGCTCGTTCGCGGCGGTCGTCAGCTCCTTCACTACGGATCAGAACGGCTGATCGGACTTCGCTACGGACCAAACGTGCCGCAGCCGTTCGACGCGGTGCTGCTGCGACTGGAACACGGGCCGTGGCGCGTCGATGCATTCTATGCGCGACCGGTCGAGATCGGACGCGGCACGTGGGACGACGAAGCCGACGATACGCAGGACGCATGGTCGCTCTACGCGACGCGAGCGCTGCCTTTGCTGGGCGAAGGAAGCGGCGTCGACGTCTATTACATCGGTTATCGCGACGACCGGGCCGCATTCGCGCAGGGCGAGGGAAGGGAACGAAGGCATACGGTAGGCGTGAGATGGTTCGGCGCTGCTGCCGGCTACGACTGGAATTGCGAAGGGTTTTATCAGTTCGGTTCGTTCGACAACTCTTCAGCGAACGGAGAGATCTCAGCCTGGTCGCTCGCATCGAGCTCCGGCTACACATTCGGAGGCGCGCGACTGCAGCCGCGCATCGGACTCAAAGCGAACGTCATCAGCGGCGATGACGACGCGGGGGATCCGGACCTTCAGACGTTCAACGCACTTTTCCCGAAGGGGAAGTACTTCGGCGAGATCGGGCTTCTCGGTCCGTACAACCTCGTCAATGTCCACCCGACGCTGCTGCTCAATCTCACCGGGAAGCTCACACTCGACGTCGCGTCGGTCTTCTACTGGCGCTACAGCACGCACGACGGAATCTACGACAATGCCGGAAACGTCATTCGCGACGGTGCCGACAGCGGCAAACGCTTCATCGGGTCACAGCTCGAGGCGCTGTTTACCTACGCATTCATCCGGGAGATCGAGGCTTCCGCTTCGTACAGTGTGTTCATCCCCGGCAGCTTCATCGACGACACCGGTCCGGGCAAAGTGGTCCAGTTCGTTGGGCTCGAAGTCGGCTACAAGTTCTGAAGAGTGGACCGATAAGAGAAGTCCAGAGGCCTTCAAATCGAGAACCTCAGGAGAGAACGAGATGTCGAACGGTCACAGAGCTCTGAGCTCACCAGCCTGTCGCAGATTTCCCCGGAGATGAGTACCGCCATGCCGATCCACGTCGCCATCACTCGCCGAGTTGCCCCGGGTCGGGAAGAGGAATTCCAGAAAGGACTGCGCGAGTTCTTCGAGAAGTCGTTCTCTGCGCCAGGCGTGCTCGGTGCTTACATGCTCGTGCCGCCGCCCGGCAGCGATTCGCGCGAGTTCGGCATTCTGCGAACCTTCGCGAGCGCGGCCGAGCGGGATGCCTTCTACAGTTCGGCCATGTTCCTGGAATGGGACCGCAAGGCGGCTGGTCTCACCGAAGGCGATGCACGCTACAGGGATCTGCACGGCCTGGAGGCGTGGTTCCGATCGCCGAACCCTCCGCCCCGATGGAAGATGGCGATAGTAACGTTTCTCGGCGTCTTCCCGGTGGCGACGACGCTGAACCTCACGCTGGCGCCCGCGCTTCGATCCATGCCGTTCCCGCTGAGCGGCGTTGTCCTCAATGCGTGCGTGGTTGCGCTGCTTACGTGGGTCGTGATGCCGTTCCTCGTGCGAACGATGCACGGATGGCTGCATGCCGAAGGAAGCGGAGCATCGTCGTAAGCCTCTCGCGCATCGCGCCATCCGTACCTCGTGCCGAAGGCGCTACCCCGGGGCGCGAGTATTCGGGCGGGGAGGATGGCGAAGCCCTGATCGGCCTCACGCCTTCGCGCGCCGCTCGCGAAGCCGCCGGATCAGCGCATTGGTCGAGCTGTCGTGCCGGAGCGTCGGTTCGGTAGCATTCTCGAGCTCCGGGATGATCCGCTGGGCGAGCTGCTTGCCGAGCTCGACGCCCCACTGGTCGAACGAGTCGATGTTCCAGATCGCGCCCTGCGTGAAGACGCTGTGCTCGTAAAGGGCGACCAGCGTTCCGAGCGTTTCCGGCGTCAGGCGATCGGCGAGGATCGTCGAAGTCGGCCGGTTTCCGTCGAACGTACGATGCGGCACCAGCCAGTCCGCCGTACCCTCGGCGCGCACTTCGTCGGCGGTTTTGCCGAACGCGAGCGCTTCGGCCTGCGCGAGGACGTTCGCGAGCAGAAGGTCGTGGTGGCGGCCGATCGGATTGAGCGAGTGGTGGAACGCGATGAAGTCGCAAGGGATCAGCGACGTTCCCTGGTGAATCATCTGGTAGAAGGAATGCTGGCCGTTCGTGCCGGGCTCGCCCCAGACGATGGCGCCCGTGTCGTAGCCCACCGTCGCGCCATCGACCGTCACGTGCTTGCCATTCGATTCCATCGTCAGCTGCTGCAGGTAGGCGGGGAAGCGCTTCAGATACTGCTCGTACGGCATCACGCCGAGCGTCTGGGCGCCGAAGAAATCGCGGTACCAGATGGCGAGAAGGCCCAGCAGGACCGGAAGGTTGCGGTCGAACGGCGCGGACCGGAAGTGCTCGTCCATCGCGTGAAAACCGGCGAGCATCGCGCGGAAATGTTCGGGGCCGATCGCGAGCATCGTCGACAGACCGATTGCGGAATCCATCGAGTAGCGACCGCCGACCCAATCCCAGAATCCGAACATGTTGGCGGTGTCGATGCCGAACTTCGCGACTTCCGCGGCGTTGGTCGAGACGGCGACGAAGTGCTTCGCGACCGCACGCTCGTCGCCGAGCGTGCGCAGCGCCCACTCGCGCGCGCTGCGGGCGTTGGTCATCGTCTCCAGCGTCGTGAACGTCTTCGACGAGACGATGAAAAGCGTTTCGGCGGCGTCGAGGTCGCGCGTCGCTTCCACGAAGTCGGTGCCGTCGACATTCGATACGTAGCGGAACGTCATGTCGCGCGCGCTGTAGTGGCGCAGCGCCTCGTACGCCATGACGGGCCCGAGATCTGATCCTCCGATGCCGATGTTGACGACGTTGAGAATTTGTCGCCCGGTGTGGCCGGACCAGCGCCCGTCTCGCACGCTGGATGCGAAGTCGGCCATGCGGTCGAGCACCGCGTGAACTTCGGGGACGATGTCTTTCCCGTCGACGACGATGGATTGGCCTCGCGGAGCGCGAAGCGCGACGTGCAGAACGGCGCGGCCTTCGGTCGTGTTGATCTTGTCGCCGCGAAACATCGCGTCGATCCGGTCTCGCAGGCCGATCTCGTCGGCAAGGCCGACGAGCAGGCGCAGCGTCTCGTCGGTGACGCGATGCTTGGAGTAGTCGAGGAAGAGCCCCGGCCCTGTCGCTGTCAATCGTTCGCCGCGGCTCGGGTCGTCAGCGAAGAGCTGGCGCAGGTGGACGTCGCGGATCGTTGCATGATGCTCGCGTAGAGCTTTCCAGGCGGGTCGGTCGGTCAGCGCGATGGATGGCATGCGGTCTCCTGTGGCCACTACAAGGCGACCCGAGCCCGGCAATCTTCAGTGCGGCGTGCAGCTCAGATAACCGTCGTTGTTGCCCAGATCGTACGCCGGATCGCAGTTATAAAGGTCGATCATCGTATCTCTGCAGTAGAGCTCGGGGTCGAAGTGGCAATCGTCAACGCTGTGCGCGCTCGTTGCGCAGGTGCACGAGAGCTTGCAATCGGTGACGCCGCAATTGATGCACGAGTTCGCATAGGATCCGGCCGGATCCGTAGTCCATCCACCGCACTCCGGTGCGACGCAGGCCGTGCACGTGAGGTTGCCGTTGTCGTTGCCGATCCCCGAAACCGGATTGCAGTAGCGGAGGTCGAGTTCCGTCGCGTGGCACGACGCTGGGTCGTGGTGGCATTTCGCCGGGTTGGTAGACTGGTCCGCACAGTAACAGGAAAGCTTGCAATCGGCGACGGAGCAGCTGGCGCATGTATCTATATAGCTGCCGTACGGTGGATTGGCCGGGCACTCTCCACAGGAGTAGATCGTTGTCGTCGTCGTGCTCGTCGTGGAGGTCGTCGTAGAGCTCGTAGAGCTCGTCGTCGAGGACGTGGTGTTCGTCGAGGACGGGCAGTGGGGCTCGATGCTGAATTTCACCGAAACCTTCAGGATCAACAATGCGTCCGAGCCCTGGATCAGACCGTTGCCGTTGTAGTCGCAACGCTGCGGGATGCATTGCGCCGTGCCGACACTCGTCTTCAATGCGATCAGCGCATCGGGCGCGGTGATCTTTGCGTCGTCGTTTGCGTCGCCGCAGAGGACGCTCGGCAAAGTGATCGTCGTGGTCGAGGTGATGGTGGTCGTCGTCGGATTGGGGCACTCCGTGTTCTCGCAGGTCGTGCCGTTACCCTGGTAAGTGCCTTCGATGATCGCACAGGCAAGCGGCTCATGAATGACGCAGGTGCCGAGCGGCAGGCAGCACGCGCCGATCAGCGGCAACGTCGTCGTCACGACCGGACACTGGGCGTCGTCGCACGTCGTTCCATCACCCTGGAAAACGCCCTCGTTGACCGCGCAGACACTCGGCTCGTCGGTGACACAGTTGCCGTCCGGCAAGCAGCACGCACCGAAAGGCGGCAAAGTCGTGGTCGTTGCCGAGCAGGTACCGGCGCAGGTCGTCTGGTCGCCCAGGAAAACATCTGCGATCCCGTTGCATTCGCCGGAGATCGCATCGCGGCAGCTGCCGGTGGGTGCGCAGCAGCCGGTAAACTTGTTGCAGCAGGCTCCGGTCGGGAGCGGCGCCGACATGCTCGCGGAGATACCGGAAAGTGCGAAGAGCAGCGATGCGCTCGCGAGGAACGCGACGGATTTCGGCCGGAACCATCTGTTCATGGAATTCCCTCCCAGGATTTCCGAAATTCAAATTTAGTTCTGGTCCCGCCGCGGGCGAAAATGCCGGGTTGAACGCACCAAAGCAAAGGTCCGACCGTTGATACGAGGACGCAGCGCTCCCGCCGGGGTCTCAAGGCGAAGGATCCGCGACGTGGAACGATCGCTCTCCGAAAACTGGGATCGCAAGAACGCGATGGGCAGTGTCGTAGGAGCGTGCTACGTAGGGCGATCACTCGCTCAGAAAAAGGCAGCAATCGTTCCATGGGATTCCTCGACAGACTGAAGCCGCAACCGCGCTGGAAACACTCCGACCCTGCCGTTCGACTGCAGGCGATCCCGGAACTGGGTGACGCCGTCGAGCTCGCGTTACTGGCTGAGCATGACCCCGATGCCAGGGTCCGGAACGCTGCCCTTTCGAGGATCGCCGACGCGGCCGTCCTCGCACGCGTTGCCAGTTCGGATCCCGATCAGAACGTCCGCGAATCCGCGGCGGATCGATTGCTTGCGCTCGCCCTCGACGCGTCGAACTCCGAAGCCGCAACGGCGGCCGGCCTGCTGACGGATGTTCGGCGCGTTTCGACGATCGCGAAGAGCACGGCTGCCGACGACGTGCGCGGGGTCGCACTTGCCGCATTGACGGATGAACGTGCACTCGGCGGTGTCGCCCGGCACGCGAAAATCGAGAGTACGGCGCTCGCGGCGCTCGGCCGCTTGAGCACCGCCGACGAGTTGCTCGCCACCGCGCTCAACAGCGAGCACAGAGAAGTGGCACTGGCCGCGTTCGATCGCGTGTTGGGCAGCGATCCGACGCTCGTTGCGGACGTGGCGCGCCTGAAATCCATCGAAGCGCGCGCGCAGGACAAAGTCGTGGCGCGGCGCGCGAGGGCGATGCTGCAGGCGATCGAGGATGCGGAGAATGCCCGTCGCGCTGCCGAAGAGGAGCGCGAAAAGCAGGAAGCGGCGTTGTGTGCCGCCGTCGAGAGGCTCGCGACCGCCATGGATCCCGATCGCATCGCGGCCGATCTCGCGCGCCTCCGTGCAGAGTGGAGCACGCTGGCGAGTACCGATGCGGCAGCAGCTCGGCGATTCGACAGGGGTGCCGATGCGGCCGGCCTGCGCATCGCGCAGCGCCGAAGCGAAATCGCTGCCGCGCTCGAAGAGGCGCGTCGGCGAGAGGAAGTTCTCGGGGGCCGCGAGGCTCTGTGCCGCCGTGTCGAGACGCTTCGGGACGGCGACGTCCTCGAGCTCGAGCAACTGGAATCCATGGAAGGGCAGTGGGCCGACCTCCCGCCTTTCGTCGGATTCGAGCGCGAGGTCGAGCAGCTCGCGGGGCGATTTGCCGCATCCGCGAAGGCCTGCCGGCAACGTATCGCGCACGAGGCGGCACTGCGGGAAGCCCGGTCCGCGCTCGAGGCGCTGGTCGCCGAGGCGGAATCTCTTTTGACGAAGGAGACCGACGACGTCGCCGACCGCTGGCGCGCACTGTCACGCGAAGCGAGGCAGCTCGCGGACACGCTGAGCGAGGGATCGCAGCCGGCCTCCGATCTTCTGGAAAGGCTGGCGTTTCTCTCCGAGGCGCGAGAGGCGCGCGAGACAGCGGCGCGCGAGGCGTCGGCGAAGGCTGCCGCGGACCGGGTCGCAAAGCTCGCGCAGCTGGTGAGCCGCGCAAGACGCACGGCGGAATCGGACACCGTGACCTTGCGCGAAGGCGAACGACTGCTGCTCGACATCACGACTGCTCTCGAGAACGCCTCCAAGGGCGAGACGACCAGGGAGACGGAAAAAACACTGGCGGACCTGCGAAGGCTGCAGGACCGGATCAAGAATCGAGTGAAGGAGCTGCGTGATCTCGACACGTGGCGCAGGTTCGCCAACGGTGAGCAGCAGGAAAGGCTGATAGCGATGGCGGAAGCCATCGTCGCGTCGCTGAAGGCGGAAGAAGAGGCGGGCACGGCGAGCGATCTGGCCGCCACGGCAAATGCGCTGCGCGAGCTCCAGGCGGAGTGGAAGAAGGTCGCCGATGGGCCGCAACAAAGCGCGCGCGAATTATGGGACCGGTTCCGACTGGCGGTGGAGTTCATCCGCAGCCGGTGCGAGGTCTACTTCGCTCAGATACGAGAGCAACGAAGCCGGAACCTTGCCACGAGGGTTGCGCTTGTCGCACAAGCCGAAGAGCTCGCCGACTCGACCGAATGGAGCAAGACGGCTGCACAATTCCAGGAGATGCAGAAAGCGTGGGCGGAATGCGGGCCGGTATCGGACGCGTCGGCGCGAGGACTTGCGCTTCGCTTCCGCGCCGCGTGCAACACCTTCTTTACGCATCGCCGCGAAGCGCTGAGCTCGAGGAAGCAGGAGTGGAACGAGAACCTCGCACGCAAAGAAGCGCTGTGCGAGCGGGCTCAGCAATTGGCGGACTCGACCGATTGGGACACGACCGCTTCCGAACTGAAGAAACTGCAGGCCGAGTGGAAGGCCATCGGCCCGACCCGCCGCGACAAGAGCGAAGAGGTCTGGACGCGGTTCCGGTCGGCTGCGGACAAGTTCTTCGAGCGCTACGCGAACCGGCACAAGATCGCTGCCGCCGCGCAGCTCGCCGAGTGCGAGGCGCTGGTCGTCGCGCTGGAAAACCTTGGGGCATCTGAAGATGCGCCGAGCGATCTCGCCGCGCAGGTCCAGACGCTGCGAACGACGATCTCGAATTTGCCGCAGCCCGAGGGGGCTGCCGCGACGGCAGTGCACGAACGATGGATGGCCGCGCTTGCTGCACTGGTCTCGCGGTGGCCGGCCGCGTTTCGCGGTACGGATCTCGACCCTGTTGCGAACCGTGAGCGCAAGGAAAAGCTTCTCGCGAAAGTCGAAGCGCTCGTCAGCGACGAAACGCCTGTCGCAGCGGCGAACAAGACTGCGACCGAACTGCTCGCGGAGCGGCTGCGCTCGGCGCTCGAGAGCAACGCGCTCGGTGTTCGGCCGGATGAAACGAAGTGGCGGGCGGCGGGCAGGGCGGTCGAGAAAGCGCAGGACGCGTGGTCGCGAATCGCGTGGCTACCTGGAGATGATACGGGCGGACTGGAGGAGAGGTTCCGGACGGCGTGTAAGCGGGTGATGGAACAGGCGAAGGTGTACGAGGGGGGTGCCAACGACGACTTCGCTGGCGGCGGTGCCAAAGGCCGTCCTGGTCGACCGAAACGTCCCGCTGGCCGGGGCTGAGGAAACGTGCAGCGCTGGCGACGGTGAACATCCTGCATCCCTCGCCGGTCACCCAGCTTCTTCAGGCCACTGGCGGAACCGACGACGATCTATCGGTCACGCCGTCCATGCAGCCACGCAACCAACCGGACAATGTGTAAGCTTCCCCAAACGGACATACCGGATAACTAAACTTTCGCCGGCGACCTGAGGAGGGCGTCAAGAACAAGTCGAAGTTCACGGAAGAGCAGATCATCGGAATTTTGAAGGAGGGAGAGGCAGGCGTCGACGCGTTGGGACGCTGCTTCCGCGGCACGGGATCAGCCGGCCGACGTGCTACCTGTGGCGCAGCAAATACGCCGGGACCACGGTCAACGAGCTGAAGCGGATCAAGGAGTTCGAGGCCGAGAACGGCAAGCTCAAGCGCGGAACAGAAGATCCGCGGTCCGCTACATTTAGCCCGGCAAGTCTGACCAGAACGCCCTAGATCGAGCGTTTCAAGGTATCGCGGGACGTCCTCGACACCTGGCTGGTCGGATCGTTGCCGAGTTGCAGGATATCAGCGACAAATGGCTCGAAGACTATAATGCCACCCGATTAATTTGGCGGCGTACCGCCGGCGCCGTTCCTGACGCCCTGCCGGGAAAAGTCTAGTTTAGAAGTGTGTCCTTGACGGGGACGCCTACGCACGGCCGCGACTTCGCCGATGCGATGCCAGGGTCGCCACGCCGCTCGGTTCCATGTGTGACGCGGCTGAAACGTGCAGTTGCGTCGGTGGAGAGAAATGGGATTCCACGGTCGAGCGGGGCCGAGCACTTTCACGCAGAATGCCGCGCAATGGCTCACTCCGGTAATATCAGGTTTCGAAATTCAGGGTCCGTTTTGAAGATCTCCAGATCGTTGTCCTCCGGTGCTGCACCCGCGATTGTTGGGTCGAGCAGGTTTCTCAGAAGAACCCTCGCCGAGCTCTTCGGATCAGGTGAAAGCTCTACGACTTTTCTGACGGATGCGATCGCCTGTCCTCGCGAGAGCTGCTTGTCGGGTTCGCTACCGGCGTTCTGAGTAAGCCAGAGAAACTTCTGGCCGTAGGCAGCGGCCGTCCACAGGTGAACGAAAGGGTCCTTGGCACCGTCCGGGCGGACGACAAGCTTTTCCGATATTGAAAGCGCCTTCTCGAAACTTCCGGGCGGCTGCTCGTAGAGTGCCTGGAGAAGATCGCGTTTAAGCAGCGCGAGGTTGTCCCCCTCTTTTGATTCGGCTTCCGCTATGAGTGCTCTTGCGGCGTCGGGACTGCCTTGACGTTCCAGAACATCGGCGAGTCGCACGAGCAGGTCTTTCCTTCCAGGTTCTCTCACGATGGCAGCTCGTAGCCCTTGGTTTGCGGCTTGCAAGTTACCAGCACGTGCTTGTGCCGACGACCATGCTGCCAATTGATCCGCTGTCTGAAGAGCTCCGTATGGGATCTTTAGAAGCTTTTCATCCTCCGATGATGAAGGCGTCGTCCCTTGATTGCGTCCGGACCCAATCGGTGTTTCCAGCGCAGTCTGGAGGGTAATCTGTGTTAGCACTAGCTCGGGCGTAGTAGCGGTTTCAGTAACATTAAAGAGAGACATAACTCGAGTCCGAGTCTCAAGATACTGGAACAGAAACCCGCCTATTAGTGATGAGACGAGAACCAACGCGAACATAACGTCAGCGCCCTGTGAATTAGGGATGCCTGCTTTGAAGGTACTCGCAAGTTGCGCGAGCAGCCCGTAGATGGAGTGAGCTTGAATTAAGCTAACGCCAACGATGATCTTGGTCAGCCAATCAGAAATCTCTTCAAGATTGGAGTTTCCTGTAAACGCGCGACTGACTGAACCGGTAGTTTGCGATTGCGAACTGCCTGTTTCTGCCGTGTTCCCGATACCAGCAGTTCCCGAGTTCAGCGGGGTGGTGCCATTTCCTTGCAGGGACCTGGGGATCCCAAATAGAAAACCAAGAAGCCCGCCAAGGCCACCTCCAGCGACCACCAGTCCGAGAAGCACCCCGAAGTTGAATAGGAGTACCTGAAGGGCGTACGCGAGCCGAGCAAACTCGGCAATGGAGTATAGGCTGACGAAGCCGGCAATACCGCAAAAGTATGCTGTGGCTAGCCATTCGATCTGACTAAGCTGTCTCGCCAACATGCCGCGTGCGCGCTCTTGCTGAGTGAGGTGGGCATTTTCTGCCGCGTCAGCTCCGACTAGGTCCTGAGATTCTGACATGATGTTTTTCTCGATGATCAGCTTCGTTAAGTCTTCTTGGTCGGACGGACAAGCGGGGCGCCTTCAGAAGGAGCGGACGTCCGAAGGGCGCGGGTGGAATGATTTAGAGAGAAGCGATGCTAAAGTCATGTCGATTTTGGGGCGCTCATACTGAGCGTATCGCTATCTGCAAGAACACGCATGGGCGGGAGGATATTTCCCGAACCTCGGAGCGTACGGAAGGACTCAGGGACCCTAACGTTTGGGATTTTCTCGTTGCGGGGTGAGCACCATCACTTCAGTCGGCATCTCGATACCGACCCACCAAGGCGGGTTCCAAGAACCCTCTTTGGGCCGAACGATTGAGATGATTGGTGATTCCGGTCACCTCGACGTCTTTGCTTAGCTTCACCGCCAGCGCAGAAGACGAGGGCTTGCTCCGAGGGTACGATGTGCAAAAGACCGCTGGCGAGCGTCGGTCGCGGTGTCGACGGCAACAATGACTGGACAATCCTAGCTCAGTCCTGGTGCTAGAACGAAGTCCGTGTGCGAGACGGTGCGCAAGGCTACGGCCGATGCATTGCCGTACCAAGAGACTGCCACCACATGGCTATGCGTGACGAGGTCAATCTGGGGCGCGATTTCTTTGGATAGCATTGGGATGAACGAGGAGGCCATGCTCGTGCAGTCACACGTTGATGAATCAATATCTCTTGGGGCCCTCAGCTTCGCCGGTTCGGGACCATCAGCGAGAGAGCCAGACTCTGAGATTTTAGTTCATGCCTTTTTAAAGGATAGCGCTGTCGATCCGGTCGGGCAGCTTCAGCGCTCTTCCTCCACAACGTTCTTCGCAAAAGCCTAGCTGCACCGGACACGCCATGACACAACCCGGAAATCACGAATTCGACGTTCTTGATGTAGAGGTATCGAGCCTCAGGATTCGAGTCGCCATTATTCAGATTGAGGGGCCCGATGCCGCTTTAGATGGCCCCGCCCCCGCGCTAATTACAGCTGCGGGCGAAACGCGTGATTGCTACCAGTGGAGATCAGTCAGAGAAATCGACGCGCGGCTCGAGAAAGCAAGGGCCATCCTGGAATTTATTGGCGGCCAACCATCGGACACGACCACCCTGGTTGTGTTCCCGGAGTATTCACTCCCTTTAAGTGCGCCGAGTAAACTCCAGTTTCTCCAAGATGCCGCTAATCAGTTTAACCAGGTCATAGTCGCCGGAGGCGATAGCATTCGTCAGTCAGACACTTCTGTTATCTATACACAGTGTGCAATTGCGATCCCACATCGAACCGACCTTGTGTGGATTACGAAACGGTATCCTTCCAAATGGGAAGCCCAGTTTGTGGACTCACCGCCTTCGATACTGCGCAACCCGATCGTACGATTCACCACCGGTGAGCATTCGTGTTCTGTCCCTGTCGTTCTATGCTCTGACTTCCTTCGTTGGGTTACTCTTCCGCTTCCGAACCCCGAGCATCCTGCACTATATGTAGTGCCGATGTCGTCGCCCGATATGGCAACTTTTCGTTCTTTCGCAGATCAGGCACTCGGAGAAGGCGTCGGGCGCGCCGTCGTGCTTGCAAACTCCATAGACGTGAACCATTGCGGCGAATCGGCTCTTTATTGTGTGACACCAATCGGAAGATCGCACACGCCCGCCTTGGCTCTTTGGGAGAAAAAGGAATCGATCGCCCTTTTCCAACTCGACTGCACGAGGCTCGCGCCACCACGCCGGGCAGGGGTGAAGCAAACTGGTTGCTTAAGCTTAATACGAAGGTTTGATATTGGCCGGAATCTCCATGGTAAATTCATCATTGCGCCTCAAGACCCAGGAATTCGTCAGGCTGGTGAGGAACGCGCGGTGATAAATCCAAGCCTGCTTGAAGCGCGCGGGAAGAGACTGAGAGTAACATTCCTTCGCGTTTCTCGTTTTGGTGAACTCAATCGTGCCGCGCTCAGGGGTTCGCGCTTCGACATCTACGAGACGCTTGGTCAGCATGATTTGTCACTTACTCACATCGGGCCAAGTGAATACGGTTTCAAGTCGGACCTTGAGCAGCTATTCGCAAGTGGCAATACCGGGCGAGCCGCCGTGGTCGTACCGGAAGGACCTGACCTTCCCTACATGGAAGTGGTCAGATTCCACAAGGTACTCGGACACGTCGTTTCAGACGAAACTGCGGACCACGAACCCATTTCGGATGAAGAAATTCAGCGAGTCTCGATCCTTACAACATCATGGCAGGAGAACGATCTTACCGATGACGACCGGACCCGACTTCAAGACCGCAAACTCATTCTTGGGACAGTCACTGAGCCGGACAAATTGGGCGTTTCCGCCACGATCACGATTTATCTCACAGCCCCTGAAGATGAACTGATCGCGCACCGGCAGTTCCAGATCGGATTACTTCCAGATATTCTGAATCACGACAGCATTCTCACGGTTTATAAAGTTGTGTCTCATCAAATCCGTGCGCACTATCTCCTGCGTACACGCACTGAAACGACATCTGCCTTGTTTGAGCTAATCGAGAAGATTCACGCCCTCGCCGGTCGCAATGAATTAGTACTGCTCACAGACACGTACATTACAGGCCCACATCTGTCGACCATTGATATGGAGACCAGCCTACGGGAGCCGAATATCCCACTCAATGAGGAGCGGTTTCGCGCGGAACACGTATTTGTTCAGCTCACGCAAGAGGAACAGGTCGATTATTCCGGGCTTGCGGGTGAGGAGCAGATTGCCCGCAATGCGGCCATCCGAGAAATGAGGGATAATGCAAAAACCGTAGTGACGAACCCGGAGGAAATTGAGCGCGCGATCGTGCGCGGTGTAGCGGTCTCTGATATCGAGCTTTTGCGCGATGTTCATGAGCGTTTTAGATCACGGGCCGAGATATGTCTTCGCAATCGAGTGGAACTCGATATTCACACAACGCTTTTCGAAAGTATCCAACGCGAAAAGAATCGATACAACGGCAAGACATTGCAGCAGTTGACGTTTGGAGAAGTATGCGACGTCGTACAAATTGCGGCGAGCATGAAGGCACTCGACGAGACGTTCGCTGCAGCGTGCACGAGACTGAAAACCGCCATACCCGTGCGAAACGCTTTCGCACATTCGAGGCACGAAGAAATCAAACTTCCAGACGTTGTTGCTGCCTGTCAGATATACACCGAATTCATAACCGACTGGATCGCGTAGGCTTTCGCGATGGACTGGCTGAAGGCGTCCCCAAAGGCCGTTCCAGTCGAACGAAACGACGCGGTGATCGCGAGTGAGGAGACCTGCGGCGCCGGCCACGGTCACGCCGGGCTCCGGCCCCTCGAACCGACCCTGCTTGCCTACGCCGACAGGAAGACCGTCGTTCGAACGGGTTGACCAAACGCAATACGCGCCACGTCGGACCTTGGTTGCCTGATCCTCGACCGATCTGATACGAGCATCTGATCCGGGAGGAAGTTCATGAGACCACTTTACTCGGCCTTCGTCTTTGCCGCCGCATTGAGCTGGATCACGGCGGCACATGCCGCAACGCCCGTGTCGTCGTGCGGCGAAACGGTCGAGGACGGCGTGCTCGAAGCCGACCTCGATTGCTCGTCATCCGACGGCGCCGCGGTGTTCATTGCGGATGGCGGCACGCTCGATCTCGCCGGTCACGAGCTTCTCTCCGCGGGAGGCTCTGATCGCGTCGGCGTCGAATGCGCAGACAACTGCAGCATCGTCGGGAACGGAGGCACGCTGGCTTCGTCTACACCTCCGGACGTCGACGCACGGACGATCGCGGTTGTTGGAGGGCGAGTATCGATCACCGATACGACCATCACTGGGTACTTTGGCGCTGTTTACGCGGCAACGGTGACGATCCGCTCGAGCTCGCTCGCAGGCAATGAGCACGGCGTCAGCGGCAACCGCGTCCGGATTCTGTCTGGCACCTCGATCACGACCGATGGAGTCGGGTATTCCGTGAATGCGCGCAGGGTCGATATCGCCGATAGCACGCTCGCAGGCGGCAACAGCGTCCTGGCGAGAAAGACGAAGATCTACCGGTCGTCGGTGACGGGCACCCTCAGCAACGGGATCGTCGGCAATGTCTACGCGGAAGACAGCGTCATCGACGCCAACTGTACCGGGATGGGCTACGACGACTATTGCGGTGACATCGCGAGCCCGGGCAAACCGAAGCTCGTGAACAGCTCCTGCTCGCACAGCCTGCATTCCAACTCCGACGGCAGTTCATCCGGCAGCTGGTCGGTCTGCTCGCTCGATCCGTAATCGCGAGGCCCGGGCAATCCCGCGATTGTGCCGCGCTGGTTCGGCAACCGCGAGTTCGCTGAACGCCGTTCAGCCTACAGCGTCGTGCCGGCAGTTTTCAGATCCTGCCGTCCAGCATCGGGCGGGGACGCCGGCGCTAGTTGCACTGGCATTCCAACGCGTTGTCCTGACCGACCGCGCGCCTGAGCACCGCCAGCGCATCGCTCGCGGTGATCGTGCCGCTGCCGTTCGTATCGCAGATACAGGGCAGCAGCGGGCAATTGTCACTGCCGACCGCCGCCTTGAGGACCAGCAGCGAATCGCTCGCGGTGAGAGTTGCGCTCACATTCACGTCGCCGCAGCAGGAGACCACAGGACTGCCCGATATGTTCCCCGTGGCGCTGCCGACCCATTCCGGATCGGCACCGGCGCTGATTTCGATCTGCAGGAAAGCCCCGCTGCCGTCGGTGGCGACCGCGTAGAGTCCATCGATCCCTGCAATCGTTCCCGGCGCGATGAGATAGTTGCCATCCGGGGTCCATGCCCGCGCCGTGTTCAGGGTATTGCTTCCACACACGGCACCGAGAGGCGTCAGTCCCGTCCCATCCGAATGGATCTTCCAGAGGGCGTTGCCGGTCGCCGCACCGGAATAGCGTCGAAAGCTGATCCACTGTCCGTCCGGCGACCAGGCCGGTTCGATGTCGTTCGGCTTCGTGTTCGGGACCTGATGGCGATTGGTCCCGTTGGCGTCGGCCAGCATGATGCCAACGAAACCGTTGTGAAAAGCGATGCTGCCGTCGGCAGTGCTGATCGCCGGCTCGTCATCGTAGCAATTGGTCCCCGAAACTGCGGCGGTCTCGCCGGTGCCGTCGAGGTTGATCTTGTTTATGCTGCAACTGTAGTCGAACACGATGTGCTTGCTGTCCGGCGTGAAGTCGAAATTGACGATGTAGTCGCCGCTGTTGTCGCGGATCTTGGTATCCATGTTGGTCTGCAGATCGCGAATCCAGATGTCAGCATTGAACGCGGCATTGCTCGCACTCCCATCGCGCAGAAAGATCAGATAACGGCCGTCGGGTGACAACCGTGGCCAGTAGGCATTTGCGAGCAGCTGCTCGTCACTCGATCCGTCGCTCGCGGCCACCCAGAGCGATCCGGTCGTATCGGGGCTGACGGGAAGTCGACTGTAGTAGACACTTCCCACCTCACCAGAGGCTGGCAGGACAGATCCCGTCAGCGTCAACATCGAGGCGGCCAGTCCCCAGGCAGCGACGGCACAAACACGTCTCATGGTTTCTCCTCCTTTTTCGTAGCCAGCCGTCGGCCAGAAATCGCTTTTGCGGTCGCGATCCCCTCATGAGTCGGCGCGTTTTCGGCGGCACCATGGTTGCCGATTGTAGGGTCTTCGCGCTCTCTCTAACAGCCGCGGGCCTGACGGTTTCGACTTACCACCGATCCTTCGTGAGCCGGCCGAATTGCGATTGGAGAATCGACGATCAACCAATCGGATGTCGGCTCAGATCCCAATCAGAGAGAAACTCGACCGCCGGTCGAATCGCCGGGAACTCACGGCGATCCCGCGATTGTGTTCACGTCGTTCGTGAACTGACGTGTCAGACGATTTCCCCTCACCTGCGCGGTGCCGTCGCTAGGATCTCATTGACGGATTCGCGCGGCGCCCGCTAGATCGCAGAATCGCATTCGGTTCGAACGGGGTAGCTCAATGATCCGATCCTTCGCGGCCTCCGCGCTTGCTGCTGCCGTCCTGCTGCTGGCCAGCGCCGGGACCAGCCCCGCCGGCGATGCCATCGTCGGCAACTGCTCGAACGACACCGAGCTTCGCAACACCATCGCGGCGGTTCAGGGGGAAGGCGGCGGCAACATCACCTTCAGCTGCCAGCCGTCCACCATCCCCGTCACCTCGCCCTTCCCGGTCCCGGGCCATCTCTCGATCGACGGCGAGAACAAGATCATCTTGAGTGGCGGCAACAGCAGCCGACTCTTCGACGTCGGCGGCGGCGGCGTGCTTACGCTCAAAGCCGTGATCCTGACGAAGGGCTCGTCGGCCAGTGACGGAGGGGCGATCTCGAACCAGGGCTCGCTGTTCCTGCAGCATGTGAAGATCCAGGACTCCGTGTCCGGTGGTAGCGGTGGCGCGATCGTCACTTACGGAACCACGATCATCACCGACAGCGAGTTCGCCAACAACAAGGCTATCAACGGAGGCGCGATCTATCCGCGATTCCCGGGCGCGCAGGTGTCGATCGAGAACAGCAACATCCATCACAACCAGGCGACCGGCGCCGTCAGTAGCTGGGGCGGCGCGATCCTGATCTGGGACGGAGCCTCCGTCGCGGTCTCGAACAGCAGCTTTCACGACAACACGGCGCGTACCGGCGGAGCCGTCCACAACATGTTCGCCAATTCGTCCTTCTCGGCACAGAGCTCGACCTTCGAGAGCAACAGCGCGACCGGAGACGACGGTGGCGCGATCTATGCGATCGGTCCACTCACCATCACGGACAGCACCTTCTCGCTCAACTCCACGTACCACCATGGCGGCGGCATCGAATACCGCGGTCAGGCAACCTCCAAGATCGCAAGGTCGCTGTTCGTCCAGAATCACGCCGAAGACAGCGGCGGCGCCATCGATGTCTACCAGGCGACTGGCCTCACGATTTCGAACTCCACGCTCACCGACAATTCGGCGCGCTTGGGCGGAGCGTTCGCGAACTCTTACTCGTACGCAACGCTGGTCAACGTGACGATCGCGTTCAACTCTTCCAGCCTCGGACCGAGCGGGCTCCAGATGGGCAGCTTCAACTTCGAGGACACGACGCTCCAGAACACGATCGTCGGCTCGAGTACCGGTGGCCCCAATTGCACTGCGACGGCCAAATTGTCCTCCGCCGACGGCAACCTCGTGGACGACGACTCCTGCGCGCCTTCGCTGAACAAGCTCCACGATCTGAACGGTGCGGCTTATGCGCCGATCTTCAGCACGCTGGGCGACCACGGCGGCCCTACGCTGACGCGCGTTCCGGGGCCGGGCAGCCCGGCGGTCGACGCCGGCGTGACGAATTCGCTCACCGAGGACCAGCGTGGATTCGTGCGTCCGCGCGGGGATGCGACTGACATCGGAGCCGTCGAAGTGGCGCCCTGTCCGGGCGGCTCCGCGCTGTGCGGCGATGCGAACGGAAGCGGCGATCTGACGGCCGGCGACGCGCTTCTGGCGCTGCGGGCTGCCGTCGGCGCCAGCTCTTGCGCGCTGTACCTGTGCGACTTCAACGCCAGCGGCGACCTGACCGCGTCGGACGCGCTCCTGATCCTGCGCAAATCGGTCGGTCAGCTGGTGACGCCGAGCTGTCCGGCCAAATGGGATTGCCATAGTTGACACGGCTCAGGCTGGCGCATTCGTCGCCACGCCGCCGACGGTGTCGATCGAGAGCAGGAAGTTGCCGCAGAAGTCCGAGTACCAGTAGGTGCGCGGAACTACGGAACTCGCTTCGCATGCGACGCTGGAACGAACCCCCCGCATGAATTCCCCGGTGTAATCGTCCGTCACGCCTCGAATCGGGACCATCCGGCGTCGTGCGCTGCGCGGAACATACTTTCATCGACAAAAGCGTAGATTCCGAAAGCTCGATGTTTTGCCTGCAGGCTGCGTCAGATTTCCGCTGACAGTCGTGTAGCGCGAAGATTCACGACGTGAGACGACTCACATGTCATACCGGATGACTGATTGTTTTTCTTGACGATCGACGATCTCGGAATCTAGAACCGTTTCGACCGGAGGGGAGGCGGGCTCTCTCCAACAGCGCTTCAATGCGTTCATGCGCGAAGGCCGTTTGCGCAATCTGAACGCATAATCGTGCGCGAACTCTGGTGAATGCGACTGGAATCGCTGTCGTGCGAAGTCCACGGACGATCGCAGCGCGAATCGTGTATCCGCGGCGCGGGCACACGGACGTCTGGCTGATTTCCAGTCGAAATGCCGCGTGTGTCGTTGGGGCTAATTGCGGGGCTCCCATCGACAGGGCCCATTACCGCGCGTTCGGAGGACCAACATGAAACGATTTGTAGCTTGTGTCGCATTTTCGCTGATTGCCACGACGGCTTCGGCCACTCTCTACCAGAACTCAACGACGACCGACGTCGGGACGGCTGCCAACAGCGTCGCGACGACGCTGTGGACGACCTCAATTCCCGCTTCGGCGATTTCGGCGAGCCAGGCGATGAGGGTTCATCTCTCGCTCTACTCCGGTGACGGCAGCGGTTACGTCGAGGTGAAGCTCGGCAGCGTTTCGCTCGGCTTTTTCGATACCGATAACGTCCAGATGGACGCCGACATCCTCGTGACGCGCCTGTCCGGCTCGAACCTGGCCGCATTCACCGGGACGATCACGTACCACGGTGCGAGCCCGAGTGTCGTCGAGATCACGCCGAGCTATGGCAGCGGTGTCTCGTGGGGCAGCGCTCAGAACCTGCAGATCATCGGCACGAACTCGTCGCCGTTTGGCGGCGGCCTGCACATCGAGTCCGGCGGAGTTCAGCGCTAGAGCCCAGCTGATCTCTTTCCGGCGGGAGAGGGCGGTCGCTCCGCCCTCTCCTTTTTGGAGAGGTTTATGGTCCGGCAAGCGTGACCTATTCGTATGCGTCGGCTCGCTGCGAGTCTCTCCAGCCGCTGCAGCAGCCGCCAATCTCCCGCTCAAATCGGATAAGCCTGGTCACACGAGAGCGCATGGTTCCAGTCTACGCCGCCGTCACCGTTCCCGCATCCCGCGGCGATCAGGGTCAGCGAAAGAAGCGACACCAGTCGTGCAGCCGAGCTCGTCGCCTGCCTTCGCAGCGAGATCGACGAGACGATCAAGCGGATGTCAGTGTTCTGATGCCGTAGCGAGTTTTCGGCGGTATTCAGGCACCGGCAGTCCTCCGACACCCCAGTCCTCGAGGTCGACTTCCTGAATGAGAACGTGCGTGAGCGCGGGAGCCTTGTTCAGCACGTTTACGAGAAGATCGGTTGCGCCCCTGATGAGCGCTGCCTTCTGCTCGGGCGTCGTTCCCTCGCGCGTAATCTGGATCGTCACGATTGGCATTGGTCTGTCTCCGTGTCCGCACGACCTATATGTGAAGGATTCCGCCACAGACTTCGCCGGCAAGATCTCAATCTGGCGGGGTTCTTCTACGTCTCGCAATGCGCCGTCCGCCGTCGCCGGGCTCCATCCGCTCGGGAGAACGGGCGAAATCTCCGAAATCGTCGATGTAATCCTGTACCTCGTCGTCCTTCATCCGGGCCCGCCGTTTGCAGGCATGCCAGTGCGTCAGGGCCGCGGCCGGAAGAGAGGCCTGATGCTGCTCGCGTACGGTTCAGCAAAGAATGCCAGGTAGATCATGAGCAGGCCGATCACGATGGCCAGCGGCAGGCCTTCCGGCGCCAGCATCGAATGGACGAGGAAGATGTTGAGCGAGATCGGCGCGAGAATGACCAGTGCGAGCGGCACGAAGAAGCCGGAGACAAGCATCAGTCCGCAGACGAGCTCGGTCGTTTTCAACAGGGTGAAGAAGTACCCGCTCGCCATCAGGCCTTCGTTGAAGGTCTTGAGTGGCGCCGGCATGTCGGTCGGCGGCGGTACGAGATTGAGGAAAAACGACAGGGAGCCGAAGAGAAACACGGCGCCGAGCAGCAGGCGTGCGATCAGAGGTAGCTTCGATTTCATCGCCGGCTTCCTAGCGTGCGCTTCGATCGCGGGCAACGGCCCGGAACCAACCGAGTGCGGTCCGACGTCATCGTCACGGAGAAACATTCCGCAACGACAACCCGCGCACCCGAGGGCGAACTTGCTATTAAATGTGCGATCGGTCGCCGAGTATCGTCATTCCCGCGCTTCACTACCTTGACCGTCGCGGATTCGATTCGCCATGATCCGCCGTATGCTGACATCGAATTCCCGTCGCCTTGCCGCAGCCGCCTTGGTCACCTCACTTCTCGCTGCGTCGCACGCCGCGGCCACGGGTGAAAGTGGCGACGTCTGCATCGGTCATTACCAGCCCGATTCGAACTGTACGGCGAACGACGTCGCTATCGATACGCTCGTCCCTGAGCTCATCGACCCCTGTAATGGACCCGGGGATACCGCGACTGTGCAGTTCACCGTCGGCCTGGTCAGTTATGCTGCCGCGAACCGCCACGACATCGGGGTTTTCCTCGCCACCGACGGCGGCAGCGCGAACGGCGGCTCGCAGTGCTACCACGACTATCTTGCACCGCCGCTGGTGGCCCACCCGAACTACACTCCCAGCGCGAATCCGGACGACCCGTATGTCGAAGTCACCGACGGACCGTGGTTCGACGCCGACTCCGATGCCTGCGGGGATATGGAACGCGACAGTACGAGCCCGGGCACGTCCGGGCTTCCGGCGCGATCGGTGATCACACTGCCGCCGATCACGATAGCCTGCGCGGATACGACAAGTGATGGCGTCGCCGATATCGACGCGTGCGTCAGCTTCAACCCGTCGCTGCTGCTTGCCGCTGACATCTGTAACGGCGTTGCGCAGGCATTCCCGACGACGAAATCACGATGCTGGTGCAATCATTTGGAAATCCCCGGCCTCAATGTTCCGCCCGCCACCACGACGACACTTCCTTCGGGCACGACGACGACAGTTCCGGACGCGACGACCACGACGCTGCCCGCGACCACGACGACCACGGTGCTGTCCGTGGACTCCCACTTCCCCGTTCCTACGAGAGTCGTGAGCATCAAGCCCGGCAGGGTGTTCAAGTTCATCGCCGATGGAGACTTCGCGGGGCCCGCCGACGATCCGACGATCGACGGCGCGACACTGACCTTTACCACTTCGACCGGCGGACAGACGTATGTGCTTCCGCCTTCGTGCTGGACGGCGGGCAGTGATCCTTCGAAAGGTTACCTGTGCGACAACGGCGACTGCACCGTGCGAGTCAAGCCCGGCCTCGTAAAAGCTGTCTGCAGGCCCGACACCGGCACGTTTACCGTGCCGAACATCGGTGACGTCGACATCGACCTGACCATCGGCGCCAACTCGCAGTACTGCGCAGAGTGCGGCGGCACGCCGGCCGGAAATCCGGACACGACGTACGTCCGCAAACTTTGCGCGGCGCCGCCGACCTGTCCGTAGTGCAATCCGCCGAACTTACTGCAAATCGACCGAGAACGGCGGAACGAACTGGCCGAGATTGATGGTCTGTCCGTTTCCAAGCGACATCGAATATCCCGCGAGCTCGCAGCAGCCGTGCGGCGCAACGAATGTCGCCACCCCTGGCCCGAAGTAGCTGTCACATCCCGCTTGATCGCTGATGATGCCGACGAGGAAGTTGACGCTGCCCACAAGCTGGCTCGTCCCTGTGCCCGGACCGAAGATTCCAAGAGTGCTCGAAACCACGGCGACCTGCTTGATCATGCTCAGATCTACCGGCATCAGCGGGGCGCCCGTGCAGTCGTTCGACAGGTAGTAAACGTAACCGCCTACCTGGAAGTCGCTCCCATCGGTGAGCATGGCAAGACGCACCGTATCTCCCGATTCCTCGCGGACGGCATACATTCCACTCGAATCTGCCGAATAGCCGATCAGGGCGCCGGCGGAGTCCTTCACGAGCGCGCCCGTGCCGCTTCGCGGACTGGGCGTGCAGCCGGCAATCCACGCCGTGCAAGGAGCGGCGCCGTCGTCGAGATAGAGCGTGCAACCGGCGGGCGGCGTCTTGGAGGCGAGGGTCAACGGATCGGCGAGCTGGCACTTTTTCGCCTTGCCGTCTGCCACGCAGGTGCCCGCATTGAAGAGCGCGTTGGTCTCCTGGCCCGCCGCGCTGCCCCAAAGCAGCGGCGGAGTTACACCGCTCGCATCAACCAGGATGACGCCGGTTTTCTTGTCGACCTTCACCTTGCAGTGGTCGATAGCCTGCGCCGTGGTCGCAGTCGCACAAAGAATCGTGAGCGCGGCGAACGCGATGGTCGCCGGCGCGGGCTGAAGGTTCTTCATACTGATTTTCCCTCCTCGGCGGCTCGCTGTGGCCCGTGAGAGCCGGAGCCTGAGAGGCCCATACTGGGTGGCTTCGCGGCCGTTGGCAATACGTCTCGAGTCGTCGAAGCTGTTAGTCTTTCTGGCGAAGTCCACCGAGCGCGGAACCGCCGACTCGTCGAGCTGCTTTGGAAAGAACAGAATCAGTCGTTGGCCACATTGCGGGATGCGCGACTCGGCATCGCAATGGTGCGATCCGGAAAAGGCTGACGGTTGCTCCCGTTGCGAGCGGTTCCGCCAAGTGCCGCGTCATCGCAAGGCGGTGGGCGGAAGGTGTACTGGCAGCCTCTCTGCGGATCGCAGACATCGTTGGTGCACGCGTCGCCGTCACTGCAGTCGACAGGTCCGCTGCTCCTGCAGCGACCTGAGCCATTGCAAGCGTCACCTGCAGTGCACACCTGTTGATCGTCGCAGCGGGAGCCGCGAGCGCGAAACATGCAGTGATCCGAGCAGCAGCTCTCCTGGCGACCGTTGACGGCGCCGTCGTCGCACTGCTCCGTGCCGGTAACCGCACCGTCCCCGCAATCCGGGACGCAGACCGACGGGGCACCCGAACAGATCCAGCCTCGTTCGATCGTGCAATCCGGAGAGCAGCCATCCGCTTCGACGAGATCGCCGTCGTCGCAACTTTCTGCAGCGTCGATCGCTCCGTTGCCGCAGATCGAACGGCAGTCAGAAGGCTCGCCGGCACACTCGAAGCCGGACTCAACGCTGCAGTGATCCGAGCAGCCGTCTCCATTGTGGAAGTTGCCGTCGTCGCACGTTTCGCCGTCTGATCGCAAGCCGTCGCCGCATGCGGTGATGCACGCGGGCGCGAGCTGCTCAACGGACATCGGTGCCGTCGTAGCTGCTTCGTCATCGGGGCAGATCGGGCCGGCATCCAGTGGCCCGAGCGCGAGTCCGTCGTTCGCGCTGTACGCGACAACCAGCAGCGAAAAGATCAGCGCGGCGCCGGAGCGGATACGCCAGGAATCGCGCGGGATGCGCGCGGAAGAATTTGTTCGCAGTGAGCCCATGATGTCGAGACGCAGGCGGCCGTCGAATTCCGCGTAACGTGAACACGCGCAGTCCCGAGCGCAAGAGAAAATTGCCTGCGGCAAAGGCGTCCGGGATTTTTTCGGTCGCGTCGCATCCCGTCGTTCCCAACTCCGCGCATTCATACGCCAGCGTGGTTGTGTGCGAGACGACAAGCCGATTGGTATTGGCATGTTGACGCCCGTGCGTCAGGGGGGTCGGCTCCAAACTCAAGAAACTGACCGAGCATCCGGGCTCCCGCCTGAGAGTCGGCGACTGGCGGCTGCGGATCTAAGTGACCGCGGTACGTAGCCCTCTGCGGTGTGCGTACAAAGACGACGCCTTACTCCGACAGGAACGCGAGCAGGTCCACATTCACCTCGTCCTTCTGCGTCGTGCACATTCCATGGGAGAACTTCTCGATCATCTGAATGTTGCTCAGCGCACTGAACTCCAGCGTGTCCTGGGAATCGCGTGCGGTGCCGGAATAAGGCTTTGACCTTGATGCGGACCTCTCCCGGACCCGGCTCCGGGATCTCGCGTTCGAGTGCCGGACTACTCGTCGAAACTGGTTGCTTGCTGCAACCAGATCGTTCGGTTACAATCACTGCCGTGAGCCGTAAACGCTTCGACGACATGAACTGCGGGATCGCCCAGGCCCTGGAGGCATTCGGGGACTGGTGGAGCCTGCTCATCATTCGCGATGCGTTCTTCGGGCTCACGCGCTTCAGCCAGTTCGAGCGCAGTCTCGGCATTGCCAAGAACATCCTTGCCAGCCGGCTCGAACACCTGGTCGATCACGGAATTTTCGAAAAGCTCGATACGGGCGAGGCGGGACGATATTCCGAGTACCACCTCACCGCGAAGGGTGAAGCGCTGCTCACGGTGCTGACTGCACTTCGTGAATGGTCGGACGAGTGGGTCTTCGGGCGCGGGAAAGAACCGATTTTCCTGACGGATCGCCGGACGGGGAAGAGAATTCCCAGGATGAAGGTCCGTGACGCGAACGGACGAGAGGTGTCACTCCGCGGTATTCGCGCCGTTCCCGGTCCGGGGGCGGACGAAGAGACGAAGGAGCGCCTCTCGCCGCGAACCTCTCAAGCTTCGTGAGGTCCGTTGCCGCCCCGTAGCGGTTCTGCGCGAGAGGCGCATCCTTCCTCGTAAACGCGTCTTCCTGGTCGCACAGGCTCCCCCCAACTTCGAAACTCACCGCTTCGCGACTTGCTGTCCCATGGCGGCTTTGTCGGGTCCCTGCGCTTACCGACGGTTGCTCGCTCGCTGGTGGTCCTCGCCACTCGAAGGACTGTCGATGGGTCATTCTGTGGTTGCGTAGTGCAACTGGACAGTGGTAGCGTTACGCAACCGTCAGGCCCGTGCGGGATGTGTCGGGATGGCCCGACGCGAGCGACGGCGCCAGCGTCGATTCACACAGCTTCCAGCGACTCGACCGAGAGGACCGATACCAGATGGCGACCATGATCACCGAAGAATGCATCAACTGTGGAGCCTGCGAGCCCGAGTGCCCGAACAGTGCGATCTACGAGGGCGGGGTGCAGTGGGAGGCGGCCGACGCGTCGATGCACGACGCAATCTCGGATGACCTCTACTACATCGTTCCTCAAAAGTGCACGGAATGCGTCGGCTTCTTCGACCAGGAGCAATGCGCTGCGGTCTGCCCGGTCGATTGCTGTGTTCCGAACCCGGATCTCCCCGAGACAGAGGAGACGTTGCTCGCCCGAGCCAAGTCCTTGCATGCCGACGCCCGTATTCCCGAACCACCACCGTCACGCTTTCGTCGTTGAGGTTGCGCCATGGCACAAGATGTAGACTTCTTCTTCGATTTCATCAGCCCGTACACGTATCTGGCCGACACCCAACTGCAGGGAATCCAGAAGCGAACCGGCGCCCGCATTCGGCGCTGGCCGATGCACCTTCTCAAGCTGATGAAGCGTGTCGGGAACGTTCCCACGACGGTCATCTGTGCGAACAAGATGAAGTACGCGGGCCAGGACATGGGCCGCTGGGTGTCGCAATATGGCGTCCCTTTCCAGATGAACCCGCACCTCTTCGGTGGGGACCAGAGCCTCTCGCTGAGAGGAGCGCTCGTCGCGCAGGAGCAGGGCCAGGAAACTGCGGAGGCTTACGACCGGGCGATTTTCAGTGCGTTCTGGGTCGACGCCGTCGATGTGAACGAACGCGGGCGACTGCAGGCCTGCCTCGACGCAGCGGGGCTCGACGGGAGGAAGCTCCTCGAGGCGGCAGACGGCACCAGGTACGAGGAACTTCTCGAGAAAAACACCGAGCTCGCGGCCGAACGGGGTGTCTTCGGATCTCCGACGTTCATCGTCGGCGAGGACATGTTCTTCGGCAACGATCGCCTCGAGTTTCTCGAGCGGCGCCTGCGCGGCTGAGCGCGACGCCCAACGATCGAAGGAGCGCCCATGGCACAGAAACTTCCCGTCGCTCTGGTGAGCGGCGTCGGACCCGGAACCGGCGCGGCGATCACGCGTCGCTTCGCACGCGGCGGCTACGCCGTGGCAATGCTGGCGCGGGACAAGGACCGCCTCGCCGCGCTCGAGCGCGAGATCGAGAACACCCACGGGTACTCGTGCGACGTGGCGGACGAGGCGCAGGTTGAGGCGACGTTGCAGAGAGTGTCGAGCGACCTCGGCGCGCCGGCCGTCCTCGTTCACAACGCCGTCGGCGGTGCTTTCGGGACCTTCCTCGAGATCGAGCCGGAAGTCCTGAACCGGAATTTTCAAGTGAATACCATGGCGCTTCTGCATCTCGCCCGAAGAGTCGCACCGGCGATGATCGAGAGAGGCAAGGGCGCCGTCATCGTAACCGGAAACACGTCGGCTCTGAGGGGACGACAGAAATTTGCCGGCTTCGCTCCGACGAAGGCCGCGCAGCGAATTCTTGCCGAAGCCATGGCGCGCGACCTCGGGCCGACGGGGGTTCACGTCGCTTACGTCGTCATCGATGCGGTGATCGACGTCGAGTGGACGCGGGCGATGTTCTCCAAGCCAGAAGGAGACCCGTTCTTCGCCCAGCCCTCCGCGATTGCCGAGGAAGTGTGGCACGTCGCGCATCAGGAGCGCTCTGCCTGGTCGTTCAACGTCGAAGTACGGCCTTTCGCCGAGAACTGGTAACAATCCGATGAGTCGCCTCCGGATCTTCTCGTACCTGCCGAATCCCCGAGTATGGAAAGCGACGATTGCCGGCCGTCTCGCGGGAGTCGAAGTCGAGGTCAGGGGAGCTTCACCGACCGAGCTCCAATCCTGGCTCTGGGATTTCGACGCGCGACCGCTGACAATCGCTGACCAGTCCAGCCCTGCCGACGGCGATCTCGAGATCGGCCGCACGGGATTCAAGGGAGTCACGCTGCGCAAGACGCGTGCATTTCTCGACGCGCATCCCTTCGGCACCGTTCCGGCCGCATTCAGCCCGGATGGCACGGTCGGCATCTTCGAATCGAACAGCATCATGCGGGCGGTCGCTCGGCTCGGCGAGAAGAACTTTCCCCTCTTCGGCAACGGCGCCTACGAGGCGTCCCGTGTGGACAGTTTTCTCGATGTGAGCCTCGTCTTTGCCCGCGATGCGCAGACGTACCTGCTGTCGTTGGTCGACGGAACCGTCTCTTCGGAGACTCATGGCCGCGCGCGGGACTCGCTCCGCACTTATCTCGCAGGGATCAGCCGGGCATTGCATTCGGAGCGGCAGTTCCTGGTAGGCGGTGCACTCACTCTCGCCGACATCTGCTTCGTGTCGGAGATGGGGCTCTTCTTCAACGAGCGCGCACGCAGACAGGCACTCGAGGTGCACGCCCTGTCGCCGATTCTCGACGATGCCAGGAGCGATCCATCGTACGCGCAAGCCTTCGCACATTTCGAGCGTCTGCGGATCCATCCCGCATTCGCTCCGGACGTCGGACCGTACTTGCAGAAGCTCGACCGTGCAGCTGCCGGTACGGCGACCGCTTAACAGCTCCGGTACCCGCATGACGGAGCTCAAGACGCAGCGACGGGTAGCGCAGCAGGAACTATTCACAGGAGTCTCGATGTCGACTGAAACAAGTACACCCGAAGTGAGAATGACCATCGACGGCCACATTTGTGTGATCTCGCTCGACAACCGATTGAAGAAGAACGCCATCACCCCGGAACTGATGTCGCAGCTGTCCATTCACCTGACCAGTTTCGAGGAAGACGACAGTCTCTGGGTGGCCGTCCTCGATCCGGCAGGCGACCATACGACCGCCGGCCTCGACATGCCCAAGTTTTTTGGCCCAGCTGCCACCGCCAAGCCGATACCGAAGGATCAGGTCGATCCATTCGCATTGGCCAGGCGCACTACGAAACCGGTCATCTCGGTCGTACACGGAATCACCTACACGATCGGCATCGAGATGATGCTCGCTGCCGACATCGTGATCGCGGCCGACACGGCCCGGTTCTGCCAGATGGAATCGAAGCGCGGGATTGCGCCGTTCGGCGGCGCTCACTTCCGTTATCTCAGTCGGACAGGCTGGGGGAACGCGATGTACCACCTGTTCCTGTGTGACGAGTTCGATGCCGAAGAGGCGTGGCGCATCGGATTCGTGCAGGAGGTGCATCCGTTCGGCAGGCACCGCGAGCGCGCGATGGAGATCGCGAGGCAGATCTGTCGGTGCGCGCCCATCGGACTTCGGGCCACGAAGAAGGCGGCGCTGACTTACCTCGAGCATGGGGAACGCGCGGCCGTAGCTGCCATCCCGGCCGTCGAGAAGGCGGTCTTCGAATCCGAGGATTTCAAGGAAGGGATTCAATCGTTCGTCGAGCGTCGCGAAGCACGCTTCCAGGGCCGGTGAAGGCTCGCCTGATCAACCGAAGGAGATGTTATGTCGGAATGGAAATCGACGGCCTGCATCCTGTGCGAGTGCAACTGCGGAATCGAGGTTCAGCTCGGAGGCGAGGATGGTCGCCGCCTGGTGAAGTTTCGCGGCGACGACGCGCACCCTGCGTCGCGAGGCTACGCATGCGAGAAGCCGCATCGCCTCGACTTCTACCAGAACGGACCGCACCGGCTGACCAAGCCGCTGCGCCGGCGCGCGGACGGAACCTTCGAGGAGATTGACTGGGATACCGCGATCCGCGAGGTCGCGGCGCGCTTCGCGGCGATTCGCGACGAACACGGCGGCGAGACGATTTTCTACTACGGCGGCGGCGGTCAAGGGAACCATCTCCCCGGCGTGTACGGACCCGCGACGCGCTCGCTGCTCGGCTCTATGCACAGCGCGAACGCGCTATCGCAGGAGAAGACAGGCGAGTTCTGGGTCGCGACGAAGATGGTCGGCGGCTACTCGCGTGGCAGTTTCGAGAACTGCGAGGTGGGGTTCTTTCTCGGCAAGAATCCGTGGTTCTCACACGGCATCCCGCGTGCCCGCGTAACACTGCGCGAGATCGCGAAAGACCCGGCGCGGACGCTGATCGTGGTTGATCCGCGCGTCAGCGAAACCGCGGAGATGGCCGATATCCACCTTCAGGTGAAACCAGGCGGCGATGCCTTCCTGCTCGCGGCGATGATCGCAGTCATCGTGCAGGAAGGCCTCGTGAAGAAGGACTGGTTGGCGGCGCACGCCGATGGTCTGGAGCAGGTGCTCCCGCACTTCACTTCGCTCGACATCGCGGTGCATGCGGAGAAGAGCGGAGTACCGGAAGAACAGTTGCGTAGCGCTGCCCGTCGGATCGCGGCGGCGAAGAGCATGGCCACGTTCGAGGATCTGGGAGTGCAGATGAACCTGCATTCCACGTTGGTCTCGTACCTGCACAAGCTCCTCGTGCTCCTCACCGGGAACTTCGGCAAGGAGGGCGCCGAGTATCGGCCGAGCACGCTCGTTCCGCAGGCCTTCAACGGTGAAGAATTCGGAACAACGCCCGTAACCGGATCGAAGATCATCGGTGGGCTTACGCCCTGCAACGTGGTTCCGGATGAGATTCTCACCGATCACCCCAAGCGCTTCCGCGCAATGCTGGTCGAAAGCGGAAATCCGGCGCATTCCATCGCGGATGGCGTTCGTATGCGCGAGGCGCTCGCAGCTCTCGATCTCGTGGTGGTGATCGACGTCGCGTTCACCGAAACAGCGCGACTGGCGGACTATGTGCTTCCCGTCGCGAGCCAGTTCGAAAAGGCCGAGGCGGTCTTCTTCAATTTCGAGTTTCCCAACAACTATTTCTTTCTGCGCAAGGCGTTGATGCCGCCGCTACACGGCTTGTTCTCCGAGGCGGAACTGCACGCCAGGCTCGCCGAGGCGCTCGGTGCCCTGCCCAGGTATGCCGTCGAGGCGCTCCGGGAAGCATGGATGGAGAGTCGGGTCGCTTTCCGTACGAAGTTCTTCGAGCTCCTGTCGTCTGACGATCGCCTCGGCGCCATCGCTCCGGTCCTCGTCTACCGAGCGATCGGAGACCTCCTCCCGGAAGGTCTTGCCGAAGGCGCGGGCGTCTGGGCGATCTGCCAGCTGGCGGCGCCGAGGATCGCGCCTTCCCTCGCACGTGCCGGCTACGCCGGTTCACCGCCCGAGGCAGCCGACGCACTGTTTGACGCCATGCTTACGAGCAAGAGCGCGATTACGTTCTCAGTGGACGAATGGGAAGAGAGCTTCGCGCGCGTCTACACGCCGAACGGCCGCATCCAACTTGCCATTCCCGAGCTGTTCGACGAGCTCGATGGGCTCGCGAGCGAACCGGAACGCACAAGTCCGGAGTTTCCACTCGTCCTTTCTGCGGGCGAACGTCGGTCCTTCACGGCGAACACGATCATCCGCAATCCCGAGTGGCGCAAGAAAGACCGCGCCGGCGCGCTACGCATGCATCCGGACGACGCGATGCGAGCCGGCGTGACCGACGGTGGCCGGGTACGCCTGTCGACCCGTCGCGGGAGCGCGGAGACAGTCGTGGAATTCTCCGATCGAATGAGGCCCGGGCACATCTCGTTGCCGAACGGCCTCGGGCTCGACTACCCGGGTGAGAATGACGAGTGCGTTGCAACGGGAGTGTCGCCGAATGAGCTTACGCGCTCCGAGGACCGCGACTGGCTTGCGGGTACACCGTGGCACAAGCATACGCCGGCGCGCGTAGATGCCCTCTAGGGAAGCAGCGGTTCTCTTGACGGCAAGCGACCGAGAAGGCGATGAATCGTTTCGTTGAGGAGAAATCGAACATGAAACCAGTTTGCCTTGTGATCGGTGCCGGAGCCGGAATCGGCGGCACCGTCGCGCGCCGCTTCGCGAGTGAAGGCTACCACGCCGTACTCTGTCGCCGCACCGGTCAGGATGCCTTGCATCAAGCCGTGGAGGGCATCAAGCAGGGCGGCGGTTCCGCATCGGGATTTCTGCTCGACGCTGTCGCAGCGGACTCCATCGAAGAGCTGGTTGCCAGTGTCGAGGCCGACATCGGCCCGATCGAAGTGGCCCTCTACAACCTGGGCGCACAGATCGGCGACAGGCCCTTGAAGGAAACCTCACTCAAGGCCTTTGAAACAGGATGGCGGATCGGCACGTTCGGCCTGTTTCGCCTCGCGTCGGCCGTGTGCCCGCTGATGGAGGCACGAGGCAAAGGGACGCTTCTGGTAACTTCCTCGACCGCTGCGATGCGCGGAAACGGCGGTCAGCATTCGCATGCCGCGGCCATGGGTGGACGGCGGATGCTTTGCCAGTCGCTCAACGCGCAGTTCGCGTCGAAGGGAATCCACGTCGCACACATCGTGATCGACGGCGCCGTCGATGCACCCGACACCCTGGGGAAACTTCTGGGACCGGAGCGTTTCGAGCTGTTGAGGGAAACCCGGGGCAGGGAACACGACGGGCTCATGCTCCCTGCCGAGATTGCGGAGACCTACCTCCACCTTGCGAAGCAGCACCGCTCGACGTGGACGCACGAGCTCGACCTGCGCGCGTTCTCCGATCGACCGTGGTGGAATCACTGAGGAGACCAATGGCAAAAAACGAACCGCAGGACTCTCCCCGTTCCGGGGACGTCGCACTCATCGTTGGAGGCGGCCCAGGCATCAGCGCGAGCTGTGCCAGGTTGTTCGCCAGGGAGGGAATGCGCGTCGCCGTGGCCGCCCGCAATCCCGCCAGACCTGTTCTGGCGGACCTCGAGAGCCGCCATGGCGTGCGCCTGTACGCTTGCGATGCGAGCGAGCCGGCGGACGTGGAGAAGCTTTTCGATAGTGTCACCGGAGACCTCGCAGCTCCCACGCTCGTGGTGCACAACATCGATGGACGCGTGGCGGGGATCCTTCGCAAGGGAATCGCCGAAGCTGAACCGGATCTCGCATTGGCGACGCTTCGGAACTCACCGTTCAGCGCGTTTCTGGTGGGACAGCAGGCGGCTCGGGTGATGCGGGCCAACGAACCCGATGCCAACGGAGTTCGGGGAACGATCATCTTCACGAACGCGAGCGCGGCACTCAAAGGGTTCGCTCTCAGCGCGGCCTTTGCCATGGCGTGCCAGGCCAAGGCGGGCCTCGCGCAGAGCATGGCGCGCGAGTTGATGCCGCACGGGATCCACGTCGCGAACGTGCCGATCGATGCGGCGATCGGCTGGACACGCGAAGACGGCAGCCGCGCGCATCAACTGGCGGGAACTTCCGTGGACGACAACATGGCCGACCCGGACTGTATCGCGCAGGTCTATCTGCAGCTGCACCGCCAGCATCGCTCGACCTGGGCGTTCGAAGTCGTGCTGCGACCGTGGCTCGAGAAGTGGTGAGCGCCTCGTGAGACCGAAAGAGGTCCTTCGAGTACTGTTTGCATGGGGACCGCTCTGGTTCGGTATCGGCTTCGTCGCGCCGATTCTGGCCCAAAGCATGGACCGCTTTGCCGTTACGCCGCCGATGGGCCTGACGACGATGCAGGCCGGTCTCGTCGCCGGTCTTCTGCTCGGCAGCGTGGCCAGGCTGCGCGGGAGGTGGGTGTGAGCGCCGCCGGATCGGTGCTGCCGCGTGCCGAAGTCTCCGGAACACGCGCGCTCCAGAAGGAGGAGGCCGCTATCGCGCGCGACTTCATCGGCCGCTTCCCGTGGGAAATGGTGGCGTGGGGTCTCGGCAATTTCTTCGTGTGGCTTTCGATCTGGCCGCTCGTTTTCTCCGGTCTGATTCCGCTGTGGGCAGGCTTCGTGCTGTCCACGATCTGCATGATGCTGAGTTACCTTCCTTCGCACGAAGCCCAGCACTCGATCATTGCGGCCGACGGCACGCGGCTGCGCTGGCTCAACGAGTTGGTGGGGCACGTCTCGGTGATCCCGCTGGTGCTGCCGTACCGCGTCGCGTGGATTACGCACCGGCGTCATCACGCGCACGCGAACGATCCGGAGCTCGACCCCGACCGCTTCAACAAGGCGGACACCTGGTGGCAGGCCGTGTGGGCCGGCATCCAGGGCCGCCAGCCCGGCGCGCCGAGTGCTTATCGGACGCTCGGCAAGAGCAGCGACGACCCGGAGGTCCAGCGCGCGCTCACGGAAGCCGCCGTGCTAGTGACGTCGTACTACGCGATCCTTGCCGCACTCGCGTGGTCGGGATTCGCGTTCGAGGCCGTCTTCCTCTGGTGGCTTCCGAGGCACATCGGCACGAGCTACATCCAGCTCTTCCTGAGCTGGGCGCCGCACTACCCGATGGAAGAGAAGGGCCGCTATCGCGACACACGCGCCTGGCGCTCACCGATCGGAACGATCCTGACGATGGGGATGGAGTACCACATCGTCCATCATCTCTATCCGCAGATCCCGCTCTTCCAGACGGGACCGGCATTCTTCGCGCTGCGCGACGTTCTCGAGCGACGCGGAATCCGCAACGACGGGCTGTAGCAGGCTAGCCGCGCGCACTCCGCGCGTTCGGTATCAAGTCCACGGAGTCCGTAGCAGCCACGCAAAGCGGGTTCGAGGGTCCACCGACCGCGACGCGCAGGATCGCAAGAGCATCACTGGCGTTTACTTTGCCATCGCCGTTGTAATCACAGCGGGCGAGCTCGCAGTTGCCAGCCCCGACGGCGGTTCGTAAAGCTGTCAACGCATCGCTCGCCGTCAGCTTGCCATCATCATTCGCGTCACCGCAGAGCGTCTCCGAACATCCGGGGATAACGGTTCCCGCACACATACCGCTCGTGCAAACGTCGGCTCGAGTGCAGCTCTCTCCATCATCGCATGCTGTCGACGTTCCCCAGAGCACGAGCCGTGGGCGCACCTCGGGATCAGGATTGTCCGAGGAAGCGAAGTGGCCATGGGACTTCCTCGTAAAGCCGGGAACGAGCTTGACGCCGTAATTCGGAGAGACGCCGTCCGTCCAGTCTCGGTAGAGACTGGAAATGTCGAACCTGTTCCATCCCGGAAGCACGAGTGGACCGGCGTCCGCAAAGTAATCCGCTGCGGGACTTTGAGTGCTCGACACCTCAGATTCTGTCCACGGCTCGGTGATTCGAAAGATCTCCAGCTGAGGATCTTTCTGCGGCGCATCCGTCGCATAGAGCCAAAGCTCAGCGCGCTCGACCACGTTCGGCGGGGGAGCTGCGTCGATCCCGAACTGAATCGCATCGAAATAGGAATCGCTTTCGCCGCCGAAACTCAAGGTCGGCGAGTCAGCGTTCGTCGCGGTGACCGCACTCCAGTCAACATCGTTTCCCTCCGTTCCTGGCGAAAGAACATAGATGATGACTGGGGGATCGATCGGCGCGATCGGTGAGTGCGCACAGAGGCTCGCGCCGCGACACAGATCATCCGTACAGGGATTCCCGTCGCTCGAACACGGAGTGCCATTCGGTTCTTTCGTATCCACGGGACACAGCCCTCCGCTGCAGAACTCCGAAATATCGCATTCTCCGGCGGCTTCGCGGCACAGGACAGTACCTGGCCGCACCTGATCGTTCGGGCAGGCGGCGCTCGTTCCGGGACAGCTTTCGCTCACATCGCAGAACCCTGCTGCCAGACGACAGATGCTTGTCGAGGGCAGGTATACGTCTGAAGGACACGCTCCTTGCGTTCCCGGACATCGTTCCGCGACGTCGCATGGTCCTGCAGCCAGCCGGCAAAATGTCGTAGACGGCGAGAACACGTCAGCAGGACACGATGCTGTATTGCCCGCGCAGCGCTCAACGGCGTCGCATGGAGCGGCGCCGATCCGGCACACCGTCGAGGAAGATGCAAGCACGTCCGCAGGACAGTTCGGATTGCTTCCCGTACAACGCTCGAGCGCGTCACAGATCCCTCTCGACGGTCGACAGGTAACCAACGAAGATGCGAGCTCATCGCTGGGACACACCGCGGCCGATCCGCTGCATCGCTCAATCGTGTCACAGACTCCGGCGCTTCCGCGACATAGCGTCGATGCAGACTTGAAGGAGTCCGAGGGGCACGCGGCCGTCACGCCCGTGCAGAATTCCGGATCGTCACAGGATCCCGCCACGCCTCGACACACGGTTTCCGGGTTGAGCAATGCATCCGATGGGCACGACAGCGGCGTACCGGTACAGATTTCAACCGGATCGCACACGCCCGTCGATGGTCGACAAACCGAGCTCGGAGTCGGGAGATTGATGCAACCGCTTTGAAGATCACAGGAATCCTGCGTGCACGGATTCGCGTCGTCGCACGAGGGCGGCTGCCCGGATGGACAGACCTTGCTCAAAACGGGGTACCGCCCAGAGGCAACTGACCATACGGCCGGATCGAAACCGATCGGCAGACTTCCCGACTGGAGCTGAAGCGTAGTTTGAGCCGTGCCGGCAGCGCTGCTCGACTTGCCCGTAGATTGATCGTCCCAATAGGCCGCAGTGAAAGGGCTCGAATCGGCAAACCCGATGAGGCCCCCGGCATTGGTCACACCGCTGACCGCGCCGGCTGCGTAAACGCCGGTCACTTCCGTTAGATAGGCAGACCCGATGAGCCCACCAACGTACTCCGTGCCAGTTACGCTTCCGGTGGCGTAGACGTTCTCGATCAGACCGCCCGAGGGCCCGGAATTCGGGCTGCTGCTGCCCGCCACTCCACCGACCGACGAGATCGCCGTAACGTTTCCCGTGGCGAACGAGTCGCGAATCGTGCCTCCCGAGTTCTGGGCCACCAGTCCGCCTGCACTGTAGTTGCACGACACCGAGGCGCTGGAACGGCTCTGGTAGATTCCGCCGCCGGACACGTTGAAACAGGTGATGCCGCCGACGCACTGATCGCCGTGCACGGAGCCGCTGACGCTGACGTTTCTGATCGTACCGTAGTTGTACCCTGTCAGGCCGCCAACGCCGGAGCTTCCGGTAATATCCACATTGATCAAGGCCAGGTTCTTGACGGTGCCATGCGTGCTGCCGAACAGGCCGACCTGAGGCTCGTTTGGAAGGTTGATCGTGAGGTTGCTGACGCTATGCCCGTTGCCGTCGAGCTCGCCCGGGAAGAACGGAATCGGCGTGAAGGCGAAGCCGGACGCATCGATGTCGCGACCCAGCACGAACTTTGCCAGGAAGTTGTTCCGGATGTTCTGAAGCTCGGGCATGCTGTTGATGACGATGACACACCCTGGCTGCGGGCTGCCCGAGCACGCGCCATCCACGCATGAGTCCGCCAGCGTGCAGTCGGTCTGGTCGTCACAGCCCGTCCCGTTCGGTTGATGGGTATCCACGGGGCATTCCGTCGCCGTACCGTTGCACTTTTCCGCTGTGTCACAGCCGCCAAAGGCGGCGCGACAAACGATCGAGGACGACGCCAGCGTGTTCGCCGGGCAGGTGTTGTTGCTTCCGGTACATCGCTCCGCGGAGTCGCACGGCCCTGCAGCCGCGCGGCATAGCGTCGTGGAAGAGGCCAGGACGTCCGCCGGGCAGGTCGCCGAGCTGCCGCTGCACGACTCATTCGCATCACACGCGCTCGTCGCTGGTCGGCATGTCACCGTCGTCGAAGCGAAAGAGTTGACCGGACAGCTCGCTGTCGAACCGGTGCAGGTTTCGGACGCATCGCAAACGCCGCTGGAAGATCGACATGTGGTACTCGATGACGAGAACACGTTTCCAGGACACGCGCTCGACGTACCCGTGCATTTCTCCGGCAGGTCGCAGACACCGCCTGCACCGCGACACGTGGTGCTTGAGGGCAGGAATGCGTCTGCAGGGCAGGTTCCGGATGAGCCCGTGCATCTTTCGAGCACGTCACACGTGCCACTTAACCCGCGACACACAGTCGCGCTCGAAGCAAAACTGTCGACCGGACAAATGCCTTGCATGCAGCGCTCCTCGACATCACAAGCGCTGAGTGCAGCCCGGCATAAAGTGCCCTCTGCGCAACCGCACGTATCCGTCGCCTCGCTGCAGTTCTGGATCGCGCACGGCGCCGTGCCGGCGTGACAAACTTCGCCCAGACACGTCTCCTCGCCATCGCAGAAGCGGTTGTTCGAGCACGGGGTACCGTCGAGCTTTCCGGCACAGAGCGGAGGCGTCATCGTCCTGGCGCCTTCGAAGCGCAGATTGGCCAGCGTCACCACGGCCGTCCCTTCGCCGTAAACGCTGATGCGCAGCACGCCGGCGAGGCCTTCGAACATGTCCATCGGCACGACGACCGTTCCGAAGCCCGACGAGAACGGCTCGACGATAAGGGACGAAAGCAGGACATCCCCGAAGTGGATGGCCACATGGTCGTCAACGTTCGCCCCGGTGACGGACAGGTCGAATGTCAGCGTCGTCTCAGACTCCGGAACCGAGATCGGCAGCTCGGCGCTCGCCGTCGCGTCCCCGTCGGCCAGGGCGGCAGCGGCAAGAGTTGTCGCGACACTCTCGAGCGCAACGGCCGGTGCCGCCGACGCACAACTCCCCGTCGCGTTCTGGCCGGCCAGACAGATCGCCGGGCTCAGCTGGCCGTCGACTGCGACGGTAGTCGCCGCCGCGGAGCCCTGCGTCGAATAGAAATGCGTCGCATCGACCGACTGAACGCCCGTAGGCGCGAGGATTTGATACTGGTGCCAACGTTCGGGGTTCTGGAACGATAGAGCGTCCGCACCAAGGGCGATGGAATAGTCGAATCCATTGACCGTTACCGGTGTCGGGCACGTGTAGGGTTGATCCGTGTCCGGATCGGAAACGGTTCCCCCGATGGTCGTGTGGTAACAGTTGTGTACTTCATAGTGGTTCGCGGAATCGCAGAGATACCCTTTATCCTCCGCAGTGCCGCTGATGGCAGAACCGACAGCAGCATAGATCGATACGCAGGTGTTCCCGTAGTAGTTGTCGACCCACAGAACCGACGAATCCCTAAGTCGGTTATTGTGAAAATAGCTTTCCGGGAAAATGACGAACGAGCTACCCGAGTCTGAGCAGGGCTTCGCAACAGGCGGATCCAGCAGCGTCACATGCACGTTCTGGAAATGCGGCAGCCACTCCATGGCTTTGGCATTGACGATCGTTCCAAAGCTGTGGCCGATCAGGTGGAGGCCCTTGCTATACCCGTCCCCGAGGAGCTTTTTCAGCTCCAGGGCCAGTTGGATGCCCTGGGTTTCCGCATAGGCAGCGGCGGTCGACGGCAGGCGGGCGAGTCCGCCGTGCTGGAATGCTCCTTCCCATGTAAACGCGAGGATGTTTACGCATTTCCCGCCAACACGCTTGTCGATCTCCTCCATCATCGCCTTCACCCAGCCAACGGGAGAACCCGTGTACTCGTCCGTCGCTTGCCATCCGTGGGTAATGACGACCGTCGGGCAGGCGGAGGAGAAGGTGACGTCCTGGTAGGAGATCTTGTATTTCGACTCGGCCCCGAAATCGGTCGGCGGAGTCTGCTCGTAGTAAAGCGAGACGTGATTGCTTTCGATGGTTCCGTTTTTATTGGTCGCGACGACTGCGTAGTCGCCGGGGACGGATTGACCGAAAGTGCGCTTGGTCCGATCCGTAAGCTCGATGCGTCTTCCGTCGTGATACCAGTCGATCGCAACCGGCTCCTCGCCACCGACCGTCGCCGTAAGCGTGGCGTACCCCGGCGGGGTCTTGATCGCGGCATCGCAACAAAGGCTGACGGTAGGAGGAGTACCGGCCGCGGCACTCACGGTTAGGGACTCCGGTGGCGCGCCGGTGTTGTTGGTGCTGTCGGTTTCCGCCACCGAAGCAGACGGGTTGACCCACGCGACCACGCGGTACTGTCCGGGTCCAGTCGAGCTGGGGACAATGCTGAAGAAGTCGAGCTGCTGGGAAGCTCCAGGCGCGAGCGACGTCGTTGTACGATCGGCAGGCTCCAGCGAAGGATCGCTGTCGCTCACAAGCAGATCGGAAGTGAGTTTTGTCCGGAGAACGGATTCTGGTGCCGTCGCCACTCCGACGTTCCGTACGGTCGCACCGACCCGAACCTGGTCTCCCGCGTGTACCGTTGACGGCGAGAATGTAACGGAGTCGACGACGAGATCAGGCCGGCTCACCGGAACGGTCGAAAAAGGGAACTCGTTCGATGCCTGACCGTCCGGATTGATGATCTGCACGGTCCATTGTTCCGGCTGCGAGCCCAGAACTGGACGGAGCGTGAAGGTGTTGGACGCGAACGCCACGGGTTTTCGATCCGGATACACCGCTCCCGTTCGCGGTATGCGAAGGATGATGTTTGCCCCTTCGACGAAATAGATGCCGAAGAACGTGACGTCCTGGGCAAGGTTCGTTGCGAGAACCGGAAGCGGCTGCATCTCCGTGAGGACGGGTTTCTGGGAAGTCGGAGCGGCCGGTTTTCCGTTGGATTCCGTACTCGGCGGTCCCTGCCCCACCCCGTTGACTGCGCGCACGACGTAGAAGTACGTCTGGCCGTTGGTAAGACCTGCGTCCGTGCAGCTCTGCACCGCGCCGAGATTGGCGCACCCGCCGGCGCTTACGAGCGAGAGCGTTCCACTGACAGTCCCGCGGAAGACTCTGTATCCGACTACAGTCGAACCGCCGTCGCCTGAAGGTGGGCTCCAGCTCAGAGTGTTCTGCGTATTGCCCGGAAGGACGAAAAAATTTCTCGGCGCATCGGGTGTCGTTGCGGCGCTGCAGATATCCGATGGTACTAAAACGAAAACGGTATTCGACGGTGTCGTCCCAAGAGAATTGCGCGCGAGAATTTGGAACGTCGCTGTGGTGCCGGCCACGAGCCCCACGGTGTTGTAGAAGGACAACGTATTCGCTGAGATGCCCGGGAAGACCGAGTTGCCGTTGCGAAATACGTCGTAGGAGATCGCACCCGACGAAGCGCTCCAGTGCAAGCGAACTGCCGGACCGGCCGGAGGGCTCGTGTCACATGCCGGGGCATCGTACGTCAACGTAAGAGCGCCCGGACCAGATGCGCAGACATCGGCCGGGATGAAGACCGAAATGGTATTGGACTGATAGCTGCCCGCCGAGTTCCGGGCGATCACATAGAACTGGTACGTCTGCCCGGCCGTGAGGTTGATGGTGTTGTCGAAGAACGTTTCGGTCTGACCTTGCCGAATGCGTGTCCCGTTTCGATAGACATCGTACCCCGTCGCCCCGCTCGAAGGGCCCCAGTCCAGATAAACGGCG